>JANOQY010000451.1:0-11261 GCA_031414995.1 Betaproteobacteria bacterium | reverse complement strand
GGCAGACTTAAGGTGTCGTCCATCAGAAACTTGTGTCTGCCCAGACGCGCAGTCAACGTCCGCAAGAACGCGCCCGCCTCGTCCCGATATTTTTCGCCAGCATGTGCTTGCGGATTTTGCTGACCACGACCCGGATATTTGTACCGGTCAAGACAACGCTTGAACGCGCCGTCGTTTTCATCGATCAGCGACGCAGCATCAGTCGCCCATTGCGGGTTGGACTTTATCCATCCATCGGGATCATGAATGGACAGCGCCCAACGCATGATGTCGAGGCTTTCATCGATGACGCTGCCATCGGCGAGTTGCAGCACCGGCACCGTGCCTTTCGGCGAGCATTCCAGCATCGCCTGTGGTTTGTGCCGAAGATCAAACTCGCGGGTCTCCACTTCGACACCGCTGATTTTAATTGCCAGCCGTGCACGTATCGCGTAGGGACAGCGGCGAAAAGTATAGAGAATGGGTTTCATTGATTGGCGGCGTGCTGTGTCTAACCTGCTACTGATTTGGCAATCAAGCATGGTAATTGATTGCGTGGTGATTGCGTCCTCCTGACCTTTGTATCAGACGCTGAAAAAAACATCAATGTCACTTGGCCTCCACGCGCCGCACGCACAACTTGAATGTCGGACTGCGATGATGCTAACTGAGCAATCTCCCAACCCTGTCATTTCGAACCCAGCTTCATCGGGTGCGAAATCTGCTGTTGCGGTGTTGTCGTGCAAAAGCAGATATCTCTCTTCGTTCGAAATGACAACGGATATTTCTTACGATAGCACCTGGGGGGTTAGCGTGACTAAAGCTGCGACCAGCAAGCGTTTGTCCTACGCCCACATCAGACTTTGCCGCTACACCGCATTCGCTGCGCAGAATAAATTGTAATCAGAACCGCTCATTAGCGAATTCTCATACGGTCGATTTGCGATCGTCTGCAACATTCCTTCTGGAGATACGCACCATGAACAAAGATCAATTCAAAGGCACCATCAAAACCGCTGAAGGCAAGCTTCAACAAGCTGCCGCCAAGATTACCGGCAACGAAACGCAGCAGGCAAAAGGCATGTTGAAAGAAGTCGCCGGCAAAGCGCAAAAGAACTACGGCGATGCGAAAGAAACAATTAAGGACGCCGCCAAAGGTAAATAAGTAGTGCAGCGGGCCTGACGCGACATGCGCTTTCGCGTCGGGTCGTTTTAATTTTTTCGCGTTACGCGACTAACCACTTTTGCTCCGCCGCGCGTCGTCGTCGCAGTCGTTTGATCAGCCGCACCCTTCGCCTGCTCAATCGCCGACACCACCAGATACGCCGACCGATCCATATGCGCCCGCTTGGCCGCACGATCAACAATCGCGAGCTCACTTTTCCGTGCTGTGATATTCACCCGCACCGTGGCGTCGTTCATGAATGACAAATCGACCGGTGCCAGCGTGACCGCATAAGCATCGCGATATTCAGATGCTGCCTTCCACCGATCCAGTTCCGTAGGCTCAGGGGCAATATCCTCACCATGCAAATGCACCTCGACCGCTTCCTGCACATTGCGCAGCGCCTCATCCAGCGTGGCACCCGCCGAAAAACATCCCGGCAAATCAGGTATGGTCACGCCGAATGCCGACTTCTTGTCTCTGTGAATGACGACGGGATAGAGCTTCATGATGGAATTCCTGCCTGTTTGAGAACGGCTTTGGCTGTGCGCTGCGGGTTGGAGTGAAACTCAAGCGCTAATGCTGGGTTCAGGCCAGTTTCATGTGCGAAGGTTGTGGATTCGAGTGTTTTGGCAGCTCATGTCGCCTAAGTAAAAACGTCACATGCGCTTTGTCAGATCAGACATGCGCAGCTTATTTTTCACGGAATGGACGAGGTTCCGCGCGCAACGCCTTTTCGGTCACCAAATCGATAGGCCAGCCGAACAGGTCTTCGAGGCAAAATTGCATGCCGAAATAGCGCGTCGACGTTGCCGTATCATCGAAGGCAACGAGGATGTCGACGTCACTTTCAGTCTGCGCCACATCGCGCGCGGTGGACCCAAACAAGGCAAAGCGGGTAACGCCAAACTGCTGAACTAGCGCGGGTTTGCTTTTCGTCAAAATGGGCAATGCGTCGGCGCGTTTCAATGCCGCTCCAATCGGGATATTGATACTTTTGATCTTAATTGCTGTTGCGCGTGTTTTTCGGTGTGAACGTTAGTTTATCCAGCAATCAGTCGTAGTTGCTGTAGTTTCGACGCGTGAGTGATGAATAACGCCAGTCTGCGCGCCGTTCAGGCAAAAGTGCTCGGAACGTCTCACCAATGCTAGGGTTTATTAAGTTATCGATGACGCTGCTAATTACATCCACCCGCCCCCGCGCTAGTCCGCCCGCAATTTTTCTCCTTCGCCCTTTTGCGGTGTCAGCGTAACGTCGGCGTTGATCGCCATCTCCTCCTGCCGTTTTGGCGAGGAGCCTTCCGGCGCGAGGCCGGTGCGCATTTTCTTGTCGCGCCACCAAAGCTTCACGCTGTTCCAGCGATGCGTGGGCGCGGTGTAACCAAAGGCGCGATATTTGCCGGGTTCGACTTTACCTTTGGCCTGAACAAATTCGGCGAATTGATCACTCCATGCATCGAAAGCGCTGAGGAAGATATCATCCTTGACCATGTCTTCAGCTTGAGTGTCGCTGTAGATGCGACCGCTGCCGAATTCTTGGTAGTGCCATAGCGGGTCCGGTACTTCCACGCCGCTGAAGCGGCATTGCCAGACCAGTGGTGCATAGGTTTCGCGCTTATCTTCCGGCTCCGCAGCGGGGTCGAAATAATGCGCGTGCTCCGGCGCAAGGTAGCGCGGCCGCCGGTCGGCGTTTCGTTCTTCCGTCGCGTCATCGCCGTAACAAAAAAAGCCGGCAGTGCGGCCTTCGAGGTGATTGAGTGCGAGCTGCTTCCACTCCTTTGATCGCTCAAGTTTCATCGCCATTTCGGGGTTCTTGTGTTCGATCAAATCTTCTTTCGGATTGCCACCATTCATGCACACCAGGCGATCAAACATCAGCTTCAGGTTCGAGGTCGGCGCGTACCAGTTGACGGGTCCAAGTATCGCCCACGCATCGGCCAGATCTAGTCGGGCGTACAAGTCCAAGTCCCACATGAGGTCGGGCTCGTCCTTGTTGTCTTTCTCATAGCAGTTGCAGGGCCAAACACACAGCGGCATCGCAGTGGAAGCGCAGGCGTTGCAACTTTGGATGCGCGATCGGGCAAACACATTGCCCAAGTCTTCGTAGTCGATTTCCCAGTCCTGCGGTAAACGTTCCGCCATGCGTAACATCAACGCCCGCGATTTGGAATCGACACCGGGACAGTTGTATTGCCGCCGGTCGGAGCCGGAAATAATCAATACCCTGAATGGCCGTTGCGCGGTCGGCAGTTTTCCATTTTCATCATTGGGTTTCATCGGCGCATTCGATCATTGAAAGGTGGCGGTGCGGTCAGCGTGCCGACACTGCGCGACTCGCCGCGAGTGTATTGCGGCTTGTTACGCGCGACCTCAATTCATGTCCAGCATTTCCGCAGCGTCGTAGTAAGCAGAGTTGTGGGCGTTTTCTTCCACTTCCGCAAATTCGAGGTAGGCAAAATCATGAATCGGATAGTCTCGCGCACTGCGATACATGCCGGTCTCGTGGTCCGCGTCTTCCGCAGGCCGCGCCCTTGCGCGCGCTGCGATGCCCGGGTTCGGCCGCTTCTTCATCGAAGGGAAATGCTTGTTTGCGCTGGCCATTGATCGCTCCTGAAAGGTAGACAATTAGATGTATCCAGAAGCGATGATGGGAGAGCGCCGCTTTAACCGCGATCAGCCGATACCCGCTTGTGCCGTAGGCTTTCTCCTACGTTTGCCGGAACGTTGCGCCGATGCAAATGGGGAGGGTGCGTTTACGCTTGTCCATGCGTCGTCCTTAAGCTTCGTCACTCGCCGCACCCGCGTTAGAATCGCCTAATGAACCACGTAGCAAATTCCCCAATCATCCTGTCTGACGGCACGCCCATGCCCCGCCTCGGCATCGGCACATGGCGAATGGGCGAATCGGCGGGCGTGCGTCGCGATGAAATCCGCGCCGTGCAGCATGCCATCTCTTCGGGCATCGCCATGATCGACACCGCCGAAATGTACGGCGATGGCGGCGCGGAGGAGGTGGTGGGCGAGGCCCTGCGTCAGAGCAAAGCGGTGCGCGATCGGCTTTTCATCGTGAGCAAGGTCTATCCGTGGAATGCATCGAAGCGCGGCACGATTGCCGCGTGTGAAGCGAGCCTGAAGCGGCTCGGCATTTCCACGCTCGATCTTTATCTGCTGCACTGGCGCGGCGATCATCCGCTGGCCGAGACGGTGGAGGCGTTCGAAAAACTTCAACGCGACGGCAAGTTCCGGCGATGGGGTGTTTCCAATTTCGATACCGACGATATGCGTGAGCTCACGTGTGTGTCAGCGCCCAACGCCTGCGTGGTCAATCAGGTTTATTACAACCTCGCGAAGCGTTGGCCAGAGGCGACGTTGTTGCCGTTTCAGCGTAAACACGGCGTGATTTGCATGGCCTATTCGCCGCTCAATCAGGGTTCGCTCGCGCGTCATCGCGTGGCGCAGGTAGTCGCCGCGCGATTGGGTGCGACGCCAGTTCAGGTGGCGGTGGCGTGGTTGTTACTGCAACCGGATGTGGTGGTGATTCCGAAATCGTCGCGCGTTGAGGGCATCGATGAAATTGCTGGTGCTGCGAACGTCACGCTCACGCCGGAAGATCGCGATGAACTGGAGCACGCGTTTCCGAAGCCGACTGCCTCGGCGCGGATGGAAACCACATGATCAAGCTGGCAAGTTTTGCGGTTTGGATTTCTCTACAGCGAATTCAGATCCACCTTCACCGAAGCATTGTCTCCGATTACCGTCGTCCACTCACGCACTCGCCAGCGCGTGACGAGGCCATTCACCACATAAGGATCAGCGTTCGCAAAATCGACCGCGACTTTTGGTGAATCGCCCTGAAATAAAATCACTGCGCCATCGGCCGGGTTCGCCAGCGCGCCACCCAATAGCAGCTCGCCACGCTGGTGCGCAGCGGTGGCGTGTTGCAGATGCAGCTTACGAAATGGAACGCGGGCGGCGACGTAGTTATCAATGACGTCGTACATCAGCAGATAGTGCATGCGAGTCTCCTTGGGATATTCACAAAATTCACAAAGTCTAGCAGTGGCGGGCATCTTGGCATGAAAATGCCATGAAGACCTCACCAGTGCTAGTGTTTGGCATATTTTAATGGGTGGGATGCGCTTGCAATACCGGGCGGCAGTAGGGATGGCCGCGCGATGGGCTTTCGATCAACTCCACGTCCACGTCATATAGCGTTTTGAGATTTGCCGCCGTAACGACCTCGCGCGGACTGCCCAGTGCCAGTACATTGCCCGCATGCAGCAGCAGCGCACGATCAGCGCATTGCAACGCGTGATCGGGATCGTGCGTACAAAAAAGCACGCTCCGGCCACTGGCTTTCAAGCGCAGGATTTCGTTGAGGATCAGCGACTGATTGCCAAAATCCAGACTCGCGGTGGGTTCGTCCATGATCAGCAATGGCGATTCTTGCGCGAGCGCGCGGGCGATAAGTGCGAGCTGGCGTTCGCCGCCACTGATTTGCGTGAAGGAATTGTCGGCCAAATGATCGATGCGCAATTCAGCCAGTGCAGCGTTTGCCGCGTCGTAATCTTTTTTGCTTGGGGCGGCAAACAAACCAAGATGCGCGGTGCGGCCCATCAGCACCACATCACGCACCGTGAAAGCGAAGTAGCTGTTGCCAGCTTGCGGCACATACGCCATGAGTTTTGCACGCTCGGAAGGCGTGCATGCCGCAAGCGGTTTGCCACCCAGCGCAATCGATCCTCCGTGCGATGGCAGCAGGCCAAGCAGCGTGCGAAACAGGGTGGTCTTGCCGCCACCGTTGGGGCCAAGTACGCAGAGCACTTCGCCAATGTTCACGCCAAGGTTGATGTCGCGGCCCAGCGTGCGGCCAGGATGACCGTAGGCTAGGGTACGGGTTTCGAGCAATGGTCTCATGAGCCACTCCTCGCCCGTGAATGCGTGACCGCCAGCAGCCACAGGAACAGCGGTGTACCGATTAGCGCGGTCAACACACCCGGCGGAATCTCAATCGAGGCCATCGTGCGCGCCAGCGTATCGACCGCCAGCAAATAGCACGCCCCCAGCAGCAATGACAACGGCAGCATGCGCGCAAATTCCGCGCCGATGAGCAGCCGCGCCGCATGCGGGATCAGCAAACCGATCCAGCCGATGATGCCCGAGATCGCCACTGCCGCTGCGGTAATCAGCGTGGCGCAAGTCACGATCACCAACCGTAACCGCCCGACATTTACGCCCAGCGCGCGCGCTTCGTCATCCGATAGTGAGAGCAGATTCATGCGCCAGCGCAGCAGGAAAATCGGCACCAGCCCGAGCAGCACCATCGGAATCGCCACCCACAAATCGGCGGGCGAAATTGAGCTGAGACTGCCGAGCAACCAGAACGTAATGGCGGGCAATTGGTTGTACGGATCGGCCAGATATTTCATCAACGCGATGCCCGAACCAAACAATGTGCCCACCACCACGCCGGTGAGAATCAGCGCGAGGATGGGGTCGTGCCCGCGTACGGCATTGCCGATGAAATACACGACCGCCACCGCCAGCAATCCACCCACGAACGCGAAACCCTGAATGGCGAGAATCGGCAGCGCCAGAAAAATCGCCAGCACCGCGCCGAGTGCTGCGCCACTGGAGACACCTAGAATGTCGGGTGACACCAGCGGATTGCGGAACATGTTCTGGTACACCGCACCTGCACCCGAGAGTGCCGCGCCGATGAGGATGGCGGCGATGATGCGCGGGCCGCGAATCTGGAAGATGACAGCGTCGTAGGTGGACGGCAATGTGTGTGTGCCGCCGCTGAGTTTCGCCCACAGCACGGTGAGCAGGTCAGACGGGCTGATGGCGAAGCGGCCGACGGAAAAGGCGATGATCGCGAGCACGAAAAGTAGAGCGAGTGAGGCAAGGGTGAGGGCGGGTAGGCGAGTGTTCATTGGGTGAGAGTTTAGTGCAGGAGGTGGTGATTCAAGCATTACGCATTCCACATTACCTTCCCCGAGTCGCTAACGTCGTATCCCGCCAGCGTTTTCGCGTAGCGCAGGAACGCAGGTTTTCTGGTGAAGGACATCAATGCCTGCCAGGGTGCATCGAAATAGCTCGGTCGCAACACGGCAATATCCAGCCGCTCCACGGTGAGCGGAATGAAACCGAGATGGAACTGCCGGGCGACAGCCCTTACCGCTAGCCCCGCGTCGGCACGACCATCGAGAATGGCCGACGCAATGTCGGTCTCTGTCTGCGCGGCAGGTTGGACATACTTGAGCAGATCGGGATTGATGCCGTCCTGACTGAGCAACTGCAAAAACAGCAGGTAACTTCCGGCACCTGGCTGCCGCAGAATTACCCGCACCTTTGACTTTTTTAAATCGGCCAGCTTGCCGATTTTCAGTGGATTACCCGCGGCGACGACCAGCCCCTGTTCGCGCTTGGCCCATTCCAGCAGCACGCAATCAAGATGTGCCAGTCGATCCTTGACCAATGCAATATTGCGATCCTCGCTGTGCGCGCCCCTCGCACCCGGTGCCGTTGGAATATGCATTGCTGCCGCGCATGCCGTGGTCGCGACCATTCGATCAATACCATCCATGCTGCCGTAAGTCATCGTCGCCAGCCCGCAGCGCGATTCACGCACCGCCCACTCAAGTAACGGATCACTGCTGCCAGCAATCACGGCAGGGGCATTACGTTGTGCGTTTAGTGCCGCACCAGCGGTGCTCTGTCGTACCCACTCATCGACCAGCGTACGCGGAAATAGCAACTTGCCGGACACCCGCGAATGCGGAATTTCTTCGTTGGCGACCATATCGTAAATCTTGCGCTCCTTGAGACGCAGGTAGTCGGCCACTTCCTTGGTGCTCATGAGTTGACGAGCGGACATCATTAAATCCTATGTTTATTAGTGTGTTGATATGCATGCTTTCCGGAAGCCGGAATCAATGCAAGTATGCCCCTAGAATGCCACCTACACAACGACAGCCATGCAAGAAATTTCCCAAAGCTTCTCACTCGCCTTCGCGCTGATCGCCTCGCTCGACGGCGCGCTGCTATCAATCGCTGGGCTCTCGCTGCGCGTATCGGGCGTCGCCGTGGTTGCGGCCTCGCTGTTGGCGTTGCCGTTCGGTGCTTGGCTGGCGCTGGCACGCTTCCCCGGTAGACAGGGTGTCATCGCGTTGTTAAACGGCATGATGGGCTTGCCGCCGGTGGTCGTGGGGCTGCTGGTCTATCTGCTGCTATCTCGCGCCGGGCCACTCGGTGCGCTCGGCATGTTGTTCACGCCTGCTGCGATGATGATTGCGCAGGCGTTGCTGATCTTCCCCATCATCGCTGCGTTGGTTCGACAGGTCATCGAAGATGCCTGGGGCGAGTACCGCGAGCAACTGGTCTCGCTCAACGCCAGCCGCGCGCAATGCATGCGCGCATTGCTGTGGGATATGCGCTTCACGCTCACGACGGCGGTGCTGGCCGGCTTTGGCCGCGCGATTGCCGAGGTGGGCGCGGTAATGATCGTTGGCGGCAACATCGACGGCGTCACGCGTGTGATGACGACTGCCATAGCGCTGGAGACCAGCAAGGGCGATTTGCCGCTGGCGCTGGCGCTGGGCTTGGTGCTGATCGCGATGGTGGTGATCATCAATCTCGCCGCGCAGGTAATTAAGACAACAGCGATGAAGAAGCATGGCTGATTTGATCAATCAACCGCGCGTCCTGCCATTGAGCGCCGAGCGCCTTTGCTTCGCGGCAGGTGGCGTTACCGTGCTGAGCGACGTTTCGCTCGTGATTGCGTCCGGCTCTCGTAATGTGGTGATGGGTGCCAATGGTGCTGGCAAAAGTGTGTTGATGCGCTTGTTGCACGGGCTGCTTACACCGACTTCTGGCACGGTGAGATGGTCGAATACCGAATTGTCTACGGCGCGACGTGCGCAGGCGATGGTGTTTCAGCGTCCGGTGATGTTGCGCAGGTCGGTGCGTGAAAACGTGGAATTTGCGCTGCAGTTGCAGGGCCATGACAACGTATGTCGCGCGGCAGAGGCCGCGCTGGAACGAGTCGGTCTCATGCATCTGGCTGACCGCGCGGCACGACTTTGCTCAGGTGGCGAGCAGCAGCGCGTTGCACTCGCACGTGCTTGGGCGATGCAACCGGAAGTGCTGTTTCTCGATGAGCCGACCGCGAGCCTTGATCCCGCAGCGACAAAGGCCATCGAGGAGACCATCTGCGCCATTCACGCGCAAGGCACTACCATCGTCATGACCACACACGATTTGGGCCAGGCCAGGCGGATTGCGGACCGCGTATTGTTTTTGCATCACGGCCGGCTGGTTGAAGACACTTCAGCCGATATTTTCTTTCAGCATCCCCAATCGCCCGAAGCGGCGGCATTTATCCGTGGAGAATTACTGTGGTGAAAGGCAACTTGAATCGCATTGGCGACGATCTGCAAAAACCCACAGTTATTTCGAGCGCAGCGAGAAATCGGTTGTTGCCGTTCGCGAAGAAAAACAGATTCCTCGTCGCTGCGCTTCTCGGAACGACAGTTTTGAACAACGCACAATTGAGCAGCATTGGTGCCGCACACGCGCAAGACAAATTCATCGTCGTCGCTTCAACCACGTCTACACAGGACTCCGGCCTGTTCGGCCACATCCTGCCGCTCTTCAAGGCAAAGACTGGTATTGAGGTGCGTGTCGTCGCACAAGGCACAGGCCAGGCGCTGGCCACCGCGAAGAGAGGTGACGCTGATGTCGTCTTCGTTCACGACAAAGTTGCCGAGCAGAAGTTCGTTGAAGAAGGTTTCGGTATCGATCGTCGCGAGGTCATGTACAACGATTTCGTGATTGTCGGCCCGAAAAGCGATCCGGCCAAAGCGGCGGGCAAGGATGTCATTGCTGCGCTAAAGAAAATTGAATCGGCCAAGGCACCATTTGTCTCACGCGGCGACAAGAGCGGTACACATGCGGCTGAGCTGCGTTACTGGAAAGCGGCTGAAATTGATCCGCAGACAGGCAAGGGTACTTGGTATCGCGAGACCGGCTCCGGCATGGGGCCAACGCTCAATACCGCAAGCGCCATGAACGCTTATGCGTTTGCCGATCGCGGCACCTGGCTATTGTTCAAAAATCGTGGCGGGCTGACCATCGCCGTGGAAGGTGATACCAAATTATTCAACCAGTACGGCGTCATGCTGGTCAATCCAGCCAAGCATGTGCACGTAAAAAAGGAAATGGGCAGGCAGTTTATCGACTGGATTACATCACCAGAAGGCCAGGCGGCTATTGCGGTCTACAAAATTGAGGGGCAGCAGTTGTTTTTCCCGAACTATGGCAAATAGCTAGAAGGAAAGTCCGATCAACTTCGCTGCGGCGATGGTCATCACCAAAGAGAGCATTCCGATAAGCCAGCGGTTGGTCAATTTGTAGATCCCCAGCCATGTGCCGATCAATGCGCCCAGCAACGCGGCGGCAATCAGCGGTGTCGCCGCATAGGGAATGGTCGCAAAGGAAAATGAGCCTTTGATCAATCCGCCAGCCAGTCCCGCAATCGAATTGGCCATGATGAAAGGCGCTGAAATTCCTGCGGTGGCTTTGGGTCCAGCCCAGCCCATCAACAAGATCAGCGGACTCAAGAAAATGCCGCCCCCCGTGCCAGTTAGGCCGGACAACATGCCGATGGCAGCCCCAACAAGAGGCGAAGCCCAGAGCGGAATCACCACCGGAATTTCACCGCGTATGTCTTGATTCGAAAACGACCGCCATGCAAGGTAGAGCGCAGAACACAGCAATACAACGCCGACAAGTGCCTGATAAATGTGAGACGGCAGTTTGATGCCACCGCCGAAGAAGGCGAAAGGAATTGAGCCAACCAAAAACGGTGCAACCACTTTCGCGTCAAAAAAACGCGCGCTGCGGAAACGCCACGTTGTGTAGGCGGCAACCACGATGTTCAGGGTCAACGCGGTAGGGCGCATTGCCTCGGGTGCCACGCCCACCAAAGCCATCGCCGCGAGGTAGCCCGAAGCACCTGCATGGCCTACGGAACTGTAGAGCATCGCCACGACTACGAAGATCGCGGCAAGTTCGAGTATTTGTAGCTCTGTCACGAGATAGCGATCAAATGAAA
>JANOQY010000450.1:0-3745 GCA_031414995.1 Betaproteobacteria bacterium | reverse complement strand
CGTAAATTTACCGCGAAATCAGCAAGCCCTGGTATAAAACCGCTTCGGGCATACCGCCTCGTAGCGGTTGTTGCCACCGATCTCCACTTGCGCGCCTTCTGTGACGCGGTCCCCATTCGCATCGAGCCGCACATTCATCGTCGCTTTGCGGCCGCAGCGGCAAATGGTTTTCATTTCCTCGATGTCGTCCGACAGCGTCATCAGTGCGCGTGAGCCAGGAAATGGCTGGCCGAGAAAGTCGCTGCGCAGGCCGTAACAGATGACTGGTGTGCCGCGTATGCAGGCGAGCTGATGCAGCTGGATGACCTGCACTTCGGTGAGGAACTGCGCCTCGTCGATCAGGATGCAGGACGGCAGCGGACGGGTTTCATAAAGCGTGGTGAAATTCATCGATTGGGAAAAAACTTCCGACTCGCGCGCTACGCCCAGGCGCGAAACAATTCGACCAACTCCGTGACGGTCATCGATTGCCGCTGTGAACAGGTTCACTGACTGGCCCCGTTCTTCGTAGTTGTAGGCGACTTGTTGAAGCGACGTGGATTTGCCCGCGTTCATCGCGGCAAATCGAAAATAGAGTTTGGCCAACGGTTACCCCAGCGAATTTTTGCATCAGTATAGCGGCTTCGTGGGGAGGGTCGTGAGTGGAACGAGACAGGGCCACTTCGCTTTAAATGGTACGCACGACACCCACAACCAGACCTTCGATATCCAGCGTTTTCTTATCCAGATCGACCACGATAGGCAGAAAATCAGGGTTTTCAGCGATGAGGAACGCTTGACGACCTTTTAATTTCAGGCGCTTAACGGTGGCATCGCCCTCGATGCGCGCGACAACGATTTGGCCGGTACGCGCGGTGCTGGTTTTGTGCACAGCCAGCCAATCACCATCCATGATGCCGACATCTTTCATGCTCATGCCGGAGACTTGTAAAAGATAATCTGCCTTTGGCTTGAACATCAACGGGCTCACCGGGTAGCGGCCCACGACATTTTCCTGCGCAAGGATTGGTGAACCTGCGGCCACTTTACCGATCAGCGGCATGCCGCCTTCTTCATCGTTGACCGCTTCTGACCCCATCGCGCCGCCTTCGCGGATGCGGATGCCGCGCGATGAACCGGCTAGCATCTCGATGGCACCTTTGCGTTCGAGCGCACGCAAGTGCTCCTCGGCGGCATTCGGCGAGCGAAAGCCAAGTGCGCCACAGATTTCAGCGCGGGTGGGGGGCATGCCGTTCTCTAAAATCCATGCTTTGAGAAAGGCGAGAATTTCCTGCTGGCGGGATGTAAGTTCATTCATGTCTGTATTTTTATACAGCTATATCAATAATTGCAAGCTTTATTTTTATTGATCGCATTTATTGCTTGTCAGGTCATCTCCGCAGACGTTCAAAAACCGATATGCTTGAGTGATGATTCCATCTCAATTTTTTTCTATTAACGCGCAAAAATCGCGTCGACTTGCGCACGGCATGTGGGCATTGTCAGTTTGCCTGTCGATTGCGCAGCCTGTGTTTGCGCAGGCGCCCGTGCCAAACCCGCAGCCGGATCGCAACGCAGCGGCGCTTAATGTCCCCACGTTTGCCGAACTGGAATCGGCTGGTGCGGTAATCCGGCAAATTCGTATTGACCCGCAAAATATATTCGACCTGACCGACAGCACGGAAAATAATTGGCTGTTTCGGTGGGCCAACAAACTGCACATACAAACCCGTCCGCAGGTGATCGAGCAAATACTGCTGTTCAAACGCGGCGAGCGCGTGTCGCAGCAAAAGATTGACGAAACGGAGCGGCTGCTGCGCAACAATCGTTTGATCTACGACGTCAATATCAAGGCTGCGGCCTATGCGGACGGTATGGTTGATATCGATGTCGTGACCCGCGATACATGGACAATCGATATCGCCGCCAACGTATCCCGTGCTGGCGGCAACAATAAAACCAGTATCGGCCTGCGGGAGGTCAACCTGCTTGGCACGGGGCTGGGCGTCGGGTTTTCGCGCTCATCGAACGTTGATCGCAAGGGCACCGAGTTTGATATTTTCTATCCGCAGGCATTCGACGGCTGGACCAGCCTGAGCTATTCGCAGGGACGTTTTGACGATGGCCGCCGCCATTCAGCGTCGATTGATCGGCCTTTTTACGCGCTCGATACGCGATGGGCGGGCGGCGCCACATGGAATGACCACGATCGCATTGACTCTATTTACAATGCAGGCGATACCGTCAGTCAATATCGTCACCGGCAAAATTTCGCTGAAATTTTTGGTGGATGGTCGCCCGGACTCATCAACGGCTGGACACAACGCTTTCTGTTGGGCTTGCGAAGCCGTGACGATAGCTACGCCGTGGAACCGGGCAAAACGCCGCCTGCAATCTTGCCGGTGCAGCGCGATGAGCATTCGGTGTTTTTCAGACACGAACTGGTGGAAGATAAATTCATCAAGCTAAAAAATCGCGATCAGATTGGCCGACCAGAATTTTTTAGGCTTGGCTTCACCTCCCAATTGCAGGTCACACGTGCGCTGGAATCGCTTGGTTCAACCCGTTCTGCGTGGCTTTATTCAGCTTTTGTCAGCAACGGATTTTCGTTCGCGTCCAATAACGACTTGCTCGTGAATGGCACAGCAGAACGTCGTCTCGCGACGACCGGTACGCCGATGACGCAACTCGGCGCGGGAGTGCGTTTCTACGTCCCACAAGGCAAGGATGCGTTGTTCTACACGGCGCTGTCCGGTGACAGCATCAGAGGCGGTGGTATCGCAGATCAATTGCTGATTGGCGGCAATAACGGGCTGCGCGGCTATCCGTCCTTCTATCAGGCGGGTGAGCGCCGCGCATTGCTTACCGTGGAGCAGCGGGTTTACACCGACTGGTATCCGTTTCGTTTAGTGCGCGTCGGTGGCGCCGCATTTTTTGATGTTGGCAGGGCGTGGGGCGGGCTGAATCAGAATATTTCCAATCCAGGTTGGTTGGCCGATGCGGGTGTTGGTCTTCGCCTCGCGCTCGACCGCAGCGCGTTCGCAAATGTGCTGCATGCAGATATTGCGGTGCCGTTGAATCGAGCGCCGGGGATTAAATCGGTGCAGTTTGTGGTGAAGACTGAGGTGACGTTTTGATTGTGCGTTTCAGTTAGCCCAATACAATCAAAAACGCAACAACGTAAATCCTTTTGCCCCCAGACCTTCCAAGCCTGGTGTAGGATTGCGGCGACGTGTAGGCAATATTCTAATAACTATCACAGAGGAGAGAGCATCATGAAATTGCGTCCAATAGCAAAAGCCATACTGCTGGTTTTACCTTCCGGTTTAGCGATCGGTGCGGCGAATGTTGCTTACGCCCAAACAACCCAGCAAGCGCAGCCGCCCGCCAAGGCTGGCACGGAGGTACTTGATCGCGTCGTCGTCACTGCGACGAAACGTGACTCCACCGTACTGGATGTGCCGTTCTCTATCAACGCGCAGACCGAAGAGGACATCCGGAAATCCGGCGCGGTCACACTTGAAGATCTGGCCCGCAATGTGGCCGGTCTCGCCATCCAGAATCTGGGGCCCGGGCAGAGTCAGGTCTCGATCCGCGGCGTGTCCTCGGGGCAGGTCGTGCGCGATCAGCCCGGCGTCAAGGAACAGGTAGGCGTTTACCTGGATGAGACGGCGATTTCGATGTCGCTGTTCACACCCGACATCGATCTGTTCGACTTGAAGCGGGTCGAGACGCTGCGCGGCCCGCAAGGCACGCTCTACGGCTC
>JANOQY010000449.1:0-3172 GCA_031414995.1 Betaproteobacteria bacterium | reverse complement strand
ACCCAACGGCGCTGGCAAGATTTGAATCTATTCGCGCCCACGGTGCCGTGCGCATGGGTCTCATCAAGCACATCGACGACGCAGCCAAGCGCCAGCACACGCCGAAAGTGGCTTACGTCGCCAAACCCGTTGACTACGTTTCCTCCAGTGGCAAGACAGTCGCGGCGGCAAGTGTTGACGTGCTGGTACGCGCCATGTCGATGGGCAAATTGCATCACGCCATGATGGGGACGGCTGCTGTGGCCATCGGCACGGCCGCGGCGATTCCGGGCACACTGGTGAATATTGCGGCGGGCGGCGTCGCGCGCAGTGCCGTACGTTTCGGACATCCGTCTGGCACGCTTCGTGTCGGTGCGGAAGCAACCGAGAAAGACGGCGAATGGGTTGTCACCAAAGCCATCATGAGCCGCAGTGCACGGGTGTTGATGGAAGGCTGGGTACGCGAGCCGGGCGAGGGTTTGTGAAAGCAGCAAACGTTGAAAACCTGCCAAGTTAGCAGGCAAGAACGAGTACCGGCGCGGCTTTGCGGGCACTTTCGGCCTGTGGTCCGCTCCAGTATTAGTGTTTAACCAATGGGAACTTCTAAAAACTCTGTCGTACCGGCGAAGGCCGGTATCCAAGTTTTATAAGTAACTGATACTGCTGGCAAACTTGGGCCCCGGCCTTCGCCGGGGAGACAAATTTGAGGTTTTTAGAAGTTCCCTAGAAGCAAACCCTAGCACTGGTGCGGCTTTTCAGGCATTTCCGGTCTGGGATAGCCGCCAAATGGCGATCTGCGTGAAGATGTCAGTAGAATCAGCCCGCACAATCATCAAGATGCTCGATGTCGCCGCTCGTTCACTCATAAATACCCGGGACAAGACCGTTTTCAATAGAATCACCTAACGACAAGATTCTTGAGCCGCATAATCCGCCAACATGATCGCCACACAAATCCCCGCCAGTACATTAGCGGCCACACGCACATTCGCTGCACGCGTAGCCATAGCCTACCCGACGCAACAGGCTATCTTGTTTGGTAGCAGGGCGCGTGGCACCGCACATGATGAAAGCGATGCGGACGTAGCCGTCATCCTCACCGGCTTACCGGGCCACTTCATCAAAACTAAAATGGCGATGAACGATATTGCCTATGACATCTTGCTAGATACCGGCATCCGCATCCAGCCATTGCCCGTGTGGGAAGTCGAATGGGCGCACCCGGAGCGCTATTCCAACCCTCACTTACTGCACAACATCGCACGCGAAGGCATCGTCTTGTGAACGCGCAAGACTTGATGATCAAAGCCCATCGCGCCCTCGCAAGCGCTCACAAACTGCTGCAAGACAATGACAGCGATGGCGCCTGCAACCGTGCTTACTACGCGATGTTCGACGCAGCCCGCGCAGCACTCCTGGCATCCAAAGCGCTCGTGCCACCAGAAATAGCCAAGACGCACAGCGGACTCATCGCCGCCTTTTCACTCCATTTGGTAAAGCCAGGATTGTTCCCACTGGAGCTAGGCAAGTCATTCAACAAAGCTGAGGACTTAAGGCTCGTTGCCGACTACAAAGGTGACCCTATCAGCGCCGAAGACGCATTGTGGGTAGTGCAACAGGCGCAGGCATTTGTAGGGGAAATCGACAAGCGATTTATTGAGCGATGAAAATCAACAACCAGTCTGCGTCAATTTTTGATTCGAAAATATTCACGCTGACCCATCTAATCTAATGTCAGGCGAAACGCGTTCTGCATTTGGTTTCTTTTGGACGAGCTGGCTCATGCTCTTCATCAGCGCTCCCTCCGGTGCCATTTGCGGCGCGTTGTTTTGTACGCAATTGTGGCCAACAGCTGAAACCAATCACGTGAACCCGGCAGTTGCCGACCCGCACGCACAATAGAAGCAAACCCTAGCACTGGTGGGCTTCTTCGGGCATTTTCTGCCTGGAGGGCCCGCCAGTGCTAGTGTTTCATCTCAGTATGCTTCGCATACCGCGCGTGGGCATTCCTCGCAATCCTTTTGCCTTTTGTTAGTTCCACGCCTAGACTGGTGACTCGCCGTAACAAGGGAGGCGAGCATAGCAAAAGAAGAATACGCCATTCTTTATCGCTGGAATGCCTACGTCGGGGACAAGAGGGGTGCGCTGAATTTGCGTGACTAGCCCCTTTATTTTTCAATCTACGCTGTCGCTGGAGATGGGGGTTTTATGAGCTTGGAACGGAGTGATTTGTTTGACTTCATGCTGCAAAGAGTCAAAGCGGTTCATGAGAATTTTGGTGACCCACTTCCCCAAGCTTTCGGTCGCTGGTTTGCTCAACTTTACTTCAAGGATCCTCAAGATATTTTCATCTCGGATGGAGCTAGGGATGGAAAAGTTGACCTCTTCTTCAAGACGCACAACGATGAAACTGTGCGACATCACGTTGTCAATACAAAATTCACGTCGACGTACAACAAACTCGCGCCTCCAGAGTTTTACTCTGAGATAGCAATTTTTTCGCAGGCATTTACTTACCGAGGAAATCGCGACGACTTCCTTGCGAAAGCCGTGAAGAAAGAACTGCGATCTCGATATAGAACATTATTTGAGCAACACGATAAAGGCAATGCGGAGTTAATGTTTGTCACAAACTGTCGTCGCAACGATGCATACGCTGGGCAAGTTAAGAAACTACCTGTAAAGATTTTTCACCTTGACGAGCTAGTCCAATGTCTCGTGGACGACATTGATGGCGCCATGCCGCGCACCCCCGAAATTCATTTGGAGAGTATTCAAGCTGTTCTGTCGCCTGATCGCGCGGACACAGAAGTCGCAACCTCAATTGTGTTTGCTCGACTGGTGGATTTCATCAGATACATGAAGGACGATAAGTTTGATCTTCTATTCATGCGAAATGTACGCATACCCATAAGCATCGGAAAGTCGTCTGTAAACAAAGGTATTCGGCAAACGTTTGAAACCAGCCCGCGAGAGTTCGCTTTTAGCAATAACGGAATCACTATGCTTTGTGAGAAGCAGAAATGGGACCCTGGTAGCAAGACGCTGAGTCTAGAGAATCCCCGCGTGGTAAACGGCTCCCAAACCCTTCACAGTATTCGCGACGTAGCGAATCCATCGACAAATGCGCGGGTGATGGTGAGAATCATCGAGATTGAACCGCCGAGCGGTTCAAAAGTAGGAGATGGTGCCA
>JANOQY010000448.1:0-4705 GCA_031414995.1 Betaproteobacteria bacterium | reverse complement strand
GGCTGGTGAGCAGGGAAAAATTGATCCCACGCGCCTCACTTTTTATCAGGTGCTGGTCGAGCAGCAGCGGGAATTGCGCGTCGCGCATCCTGATTGGAAAAAATACGGTAAATGAAAAATGTTTAAAGGCCTGCGCACGATCATCTATCCTTCAACCGATCTGGCTAAAGCCACAGCGTGGTACACCCACGTGATCGGCCATGCGCCCTACTTCAATGAGCCGTATTACGTGGGATTCAATGTTGGCGGATTCGAGCTGGGGCTGTTACCGCCGGGCGACGAGGATGCTGGAGATGGTCCGACGACGTATTGGGGTGTTGACGATGCGCACGCCGAGTTTGCGCGCGTGGTCGCGCTTGGTGCGAAACCGCAGAGTGAAGTCAAGGATGTCGGTGACGGTATTCTGGTGGCGACCGTGGTGGACCCGTTTGGCAATGTCATTGGGCTGATTCAGAATCCGCATTTCAAGATTGCGTAGATCAAGCACTGGCGAGCGTTTTCGGGCATTTATTGCCTGTAGCCCTCGCCACTGCTTGACTTTGAATTTTCGCAAACTGCACGGGTCCGTGGATTGCTGCAGCCCTTCCAGGCTGACCTCAAATGCGAGGAATGGCGAGATCAAGATCGCTGCAAGTGCTGTTGTCCGGGCGGCGCATCGGCCGCAGCGATCACCAGCAGCGCAACGATCAGACACAGGCTGTACTCCATGCCGCCTACACCGTGTTCGCCGACAAACCAGCCCAGGTTGGCGTGTATCAGCACGATGCCGCCGCCTGCGATGGCGATAAAGCCGGTCGTCATCCAGCGCACCCAGTAGCCCAGCGCCATCGCCAGCCCGGCACCCAGTTCGTACAGCGTGATCAGCCACACCACGGCGAGGCTGAACGGGAAGCCCTTGGCCGCCAGAAAGAACGCGAACTGCGGGATGGTGTCGCTGGCGATCCGCACTGCAGCATGTGCCATGAAGAAGATCGCCACCGCCACGCGCATCACCAACAATGCATTTGGCAACGACACGAACGGGTACTTGGCCATAAACTTCAATGCAGCACGGTATTCTTGGCGACTTCCCCTTTCCTCGTGCAGTTGGCCTCGGATACGTGCAGGCCCAATGCACTGAGGGAGCCACCGCCGAAGCAGTTGAACTGGTCGCCAGGTTTGGCTCTGAATCCATAGCGCGTGTTGAAGTCGTCATCGATTCGATTCCTGATAGTATTTTTCGCGCTTTTCATGAAGCTCCTTAATGGTTTTGAGCTGTGCAATCGATGCATGGTCGATTGCGTGTTTTGATTCACTCAGGATCGTTTCAGTTATTTTTCTTGAGGCTAGGCTATATTTCATACTATACGGCATCCATCCGCAAACGAATAGTTTCAACCCTTAGACCAAGTTAAATTTAGCCTCATGACCAAAGAAATCCCACCGCTGGGCGCACTGCGCGCCTTTGAGTCGGCCTCTCGGCAGACCAGCTTTGTCCGCGCCGCGGAAGAATTGCATGTCACGCCTGCCGCAGTGAGCCATCAGATAAAACTGCTCGAACAATGGCTCAAACTGAGGCTGTTCAATCGCGACGCCAACGGCGTCACACTGACCGCCGCCGGTCGCGATTACGCGCTGCGCATCCACGATGTGTTCGACCTGTTGGCCGAGACCACGCGCGCGGTGCGCGCGAACCGGCAGCGCTCGGTGGTGGTGATTCGTGCCCAGTTCAGTTTCGCGACGCTGTGGCTGATGCCGCGTCTGATCGCACTGAAAGCTGCGCGACCGGATATCGAAGTGTCGCTGGCCGCCGTGCCGGATGACTACGAGACCAAAGTCAGTGCCGATCTGGTCATCCATGAGGTGAAGAATATCGCCGGCTATCGACATGAACGGCTGCTGGCCGGCAAGTTCAGAGTCTATGCCGCGCCGTCAACGCTGGCACGCTGCCCGAAGCCGACACCGGCGCGACTTCTCGCCCAGCCGCTGATTCACACTCATCTGCTCAGTCAACGGCGGCGCTATCCGGGCTTTGCAGAGTGGTTTCAGGCTGCGGGCGTGAAAGCACCGGCCACCTTGCCGGGCATGTCGTTCAATCTCGTGCACCTGACCGCGAACGCCTGCGCGCGCGGTGCGGGATTCGCGGTGCTACTCGACGAATTTTGTCTCGACAGCGTTCGCACCGGCAACCTCGTCGCCATTCCCGGGCCCGCGATTGAAACGCGTCACCCGATCATTATTCACCAGCGCAAAGATGCCTCGGCCGACGCGGATTTTGTGCGCCAGTGGTTGTTAGGGAAAACGCGGTGAACGGATGCAAACGCAGCCAGTGGCTTGCTGACGTGGTAACGTAAATTGTTCTTGCAAAATAATTCGCGCTGGTCCGTTTGATCGTTTTTTGCATTTTTTTCGAAGGGGGTTTTTCTACAGCTTCAACGCCATTCATAAACCGCTGGAGAAGCGCGTAGCGATTTGCCAGTCGGATGAGCGGAACGTATGAATTTAATGAATTTGTTAGGCCGCACTCAAAGAAGTTGGAATGTGATTGTGTTGTTCGCACACTAACTCTCGGCCCATTGGGCAGCGATTCTTCCCACTTCAGCGAGGACGGCTTCATGTCTCGCCTCTGTCTGTGCAGTGTATTCGCCACTGTCGAAATAGGCAGCAATGATGATTGGGCTCCTGCCGGGTGGAAAAGTGATTGCGACGTCATTGCACTTGTTGGTCGTTCCCTCGATTCGTCCAGTGCCGGTCTTGTCTCCGGTGCGCCATTCGGCGGGGAGGCCGGCGCGCAGCCGACTGGCACCTGTGGCTGTGTTTCGCATCCACTCTAAAAGTCGTTCCCGCGAGCCGCGCGACAAAACACGGCCGGTCGTGATTCGACGGACAAGTTGTGCATAAGCAAGGGGCGTAGTGGTGTCGCGAATATCGGCTGAAAGAACTAATCCCAAGTCCGGCTCATAGCGATCAAGGCGGGTCACCGTATCGCCCATTTCTCGGAACTTCGCGGTGACGGCGGCAGGACCGCCCAGGCGCTTGACCAAAAGGTTAGCGGCAACACCATCGCTCATTTCTTGAGCTGCTTGCGCCAGAGTGGCAATACTCAGACCGCCTTTGGCGAGATTCTTGCGTGTTACCGGCGCCCAAGGAAGAAGATCTGCCTCTGAATAGGTCAGTATCTCCTCGAGATTCAAGCGGGCCTTGTCTGCCTCGCGCAAGCAGGCGGCAACCATTGCCAGCTTGAACGTCGAACACATTGCAAAGCGCTCCTCGATACAGTTACCGCTGATTTCACCGGTAACTGTATCGAGGAAGCAAACGCCGAGGCGCGCCTGTCCCACTTCAAGCGACCGAAGCTTCGCTGATGCGTCAAAGCGGCGTGAAGGAACTTTTGCGGTAGCTGGCAAAGTTCGAAGAGCGGTTGTTGACGCTGAAGCAATCAAGAAATCTCGCCTTGTAACCACTCGGATCTCCTTCCATCAATCATTGTCTGTGAACACCGCGATATTACTTGTGGATACTTGTTTCAAGAAAAAATAAGGTCACACGATGTGCTGATTGTGCGGCCTAACGACCAAGCTCAAAGGCGCGCCGCTTGCGGCGCGTCCCTTTGGAGCGCCGAGTTAGACAGCTTGTGGCCACTTAATTTGGACTTTGCGCTTGTGAGCCAGACAGTCGCGCAGGTAGAGGTTGATAAGGCTCTGGTACGGAACGCCGGCATCTTCGGCCATACCCTTGAAGTACTGCACAACATCATCTGATAATCGCATGGTGACAGGCCTCTTCAATTTTGAGGCGTACGGATTTTTGCGGGACTTCAGTTTCGAGAGATCGTATTCAACTTTCATGTTTAGCCACCTTGATAAAAAGCGCTTTCACGCTTTGTTGCCTTGCGGGCCGAGATGATGCGAATAATCTCGCCCTGTTCGCGTTCGCAATTGCAAACGATGAGTAACTTGGCGCCAGAACTCATTCCCAACATCAGGAAACGCTCTTCGTTCGTTGAATGTGCTTCGTCGAAGTACTGAATTGCGAACTCGTCGAAGAAGACAGACCTGGCTTCCTCGAAGGAAATTCTATGCTTCTTGAGGTTGGCAGCAGCCTTTGCCGGATCCCATTCAAACGTAATCATAAATACATTGTATGTATGAATTTCGGCGTGTCAAGAGTTCCCTGAGAGAGCTGTTTAACGACCAAGCTAAAGGGCGCCGCGCTTTTGCGGCGTCCAGCGACCGAAGGGAGCGTTTTTGACCGCCGTGTTAGCCATGTGTTTGCGGTGCTACGAGGTATGCAATTCTTCGCGAAGAACTTCTCGCAATTTTCCAACTGTCAGCGGTTCCTCATCTTTCTTTCTTTTGCCACTCGCTTGCGCAACAGTAGAGCGAAGCGCCGTGTTGATCATGGTCTGATACCCAGTGCCCAGCGTCTCAGCGCGCGCTCGAAAAAATTCAATGATGTCTTCGTCTAGCATGATGGTGATTCGCGTCTTGCCCGGCGAGGGAAGTACGGCGCCTCGCTTGCCATTGCTGAAATCGTATTCTTTACGCATGATATTGTTCCGCCTCTCCCCGACTAGACTTACGCGCGGAAATGAGTCGGGTTCTTTTTCCGCGCGGTGTGTGCACGACAACAAGTATTCGACCTAGAGCATCCATACCAAGTGTAATGAAGCGTTGCTCGCCTTCAGAATCAGGATCTTCTATCGTGACAGCGAAGGAATCGCGCA
>JANOQY010000447.1:0-3526 GCA_031414995.1 Betaproteobacteria bacterium | reverse complement strand
ACCACGACAAGACGGGAGTCTGCCGCGATTACGCGCATCTGGCGATCACGTTTTGCCGCTGCATGAATATTCCGGCGCGCTACTGCACCGGCTATCTGGGCGACATCGGCACGCCGAAGCCCTGGGGCACGATGGATTTTGCCGGCTGGTTTGAAGCGTTCCTCGACGGCCGCTGGTACACCTTCGACGCACGCAATAACGTGCCGCGCATCGGGCGGGTGCTCATCGCGCGTGGCCGCGATGCAGCAGATGTGGCCATCAGCAGTACCTTCGGCCCCAACACGCTGGCAAGCTTCAAGGTGTGGACGGATGAGGTGCCAGTTGTTGTTCCCTCGCCCCAATCAGCAATTTAGGAAGCTCATCAAAATCAACCCAGAATCGGCGCCACAAACGCGAAGAACGAACCGATGAGAAACATCGCCACTGAGAATACATATACCGCCATTGAAAGCTTGCGCGACCGCATACACGCAGCCGCCAGCGAAGGATCGATCGGGCACGGCAACGAACGCGCGCGCCACTGCATCGCGCCAGCCAGCAGCAGCATAATGCCCGCCACAACAAACAGCGCCACCTTGTGTTCGGACAGCCACACAATCTGCGGAAATGCGCCAACCAGCCCCGCCATTGCAGCACCTGCACCCAGCGAGACCATCAGTGCGGGCAACGCACAGCAAATCAGCGTCCCACCGCTCGTGAAGAGCGACAGGAACGCACTGGCGAATGTAGAGCGAAACTGCGCAATCATTTGCCCGCCTTGACTCTGGCACGGATCGCGTCAAGTGATTCGTCGCTGCGGCTGATGCCTTTGACAACGTAACCAGCATCGGTGAGTTCCGATTTCAGCTTGTCGTCGGTAATGTCCTGGCCGTCTTTAAGTGACACGGCCACGACTTTCTTCTCGAGACTCACAAACACCTTGTCAGTCGCAGATTGCGCCTTCATTTTCTTCTCGATTCCTTGCGCGCAAAAGGCACAGACAAGACCATCGACATTGATCGTAATGGTCTTGGCGTGCGAGGTGGTAACAACAAAAATCGACACGGCAAACATGGATGCAGAAATAATTTTATTCATATTAAGCTCCTAAAAATTGGTCATGATCATGAATTGCGTATGACGTTCGCGATTGATGCCAAGCTCGACCCACACCGGGCCTTTGAACAGCCGGATGAGTGCGGTTTGTTCGATCTTGCTGGCGTTTACATCACGAATCCCGCCCGTGTAATGGCGCAGTTGCAGCACGAACCACGTCGCAAGATCTTCGTAGTCGTGCTCATAAGGGGCGACGCCCAATTGCAGCGTGCTGATGCGGTGCGAGAAAGCGGCACTTTTGTAGCCATCCATTTTCAGCGACGTATAAATCTTGCGGGTTTCATAGTCGCCCTGCAATCCATAGCGCCAGACGGTATCTGTCGTCACCGACCGTCCGGCATTTTCCGAACTTTTTGCGCTGCCTACACCGCCGTAGGCAAACAAATTGGCTTGCGCCGCAGGCATGTTCCAACGTTTGATGAGCGCGTTGGCCTGCACATAGCTGATCTCGCGCTCTTTTTGTTTGTCATCGCTGGTGAGCCGTAAATGGCCAGGGCCCGCGGACCACCAGTAAGTCGGCGCATAGAACGCCTGCGTTTCGAGCATGTTGGTATTGCGTTCGTGCATGAGGGTGGTGCCATCGGCAAACGCGATCGGCTTGGCATGAAGTGTTGGTGTACTAATGGCACCGAACAAGCCGACCAACGCCGCGGTCAGCGGATAAAACAATTTTCGATGTGACATGGATTACTCCTCGTGAATGGTTGACAATCCGGTGCCGCATAACGCAGCGACCTGGCCGATTCAACGAAGGCGAATCAGATTCTGAAGCAGCAGTTCAGGATAGATAGCGGCGGCGAGGGCCGCTCGATATGTTGCGCAAACAACGCCGTGCTGGACGGCAGCGCATCCGCGGCAAACGGCACGCTGACGATAAAGGCGGCAACGAAATCAGGCTGATCCGGCGACGTATCAGGGCTAATAACCTTGCTGTCTTTGCAATGCTCATGACACAGGCTTGCTGAGACGCTGGCACCATCGGCACAGCAATCCGCAGCAGCAGCTTGCGTCGTTGCTGCCACCGGCACCTGCGCCATGGGGCACGCATATGCCGACAATGCAAGCTGTGCGAACAGCACAGCGATGATGCCAATCCAGCCCGTCAGTTTTCGATAGGTGCGTTTCATGTGTGATTCGTCGTGATTTCTCGTCAGAGCTTACACCGTGCAGAAAGTTCGCATTTATTTGCGCTGAGCACTTCCCCCGTTTGAAAAAGCAGTCGTGCTCCTTGGCGTAAAAAAACATACTATCTACCCTTCTGTACGCCACAGCATGCGCCATCAACCGCCGCTTCACTTCTTAACATGCCCCAAACGACACCCTCGCCAACCCCACCTGTCCGCATCCCCAAAGCCATCTGGGCGCTTGGCTTTGTCAGTCTACTGATGGATGTATCGTCGGAATTGATTCACAGCTTGCTGCCGGTGTTTATGGTTGCTTCACTCGGCGCCAGCGCGTTTGCGGTGGGTTTGATTGAAGGTGCAGCCGAAGCCACTGCGCTGATCGTCAAAGTATTCTCGGGTACGTTGAGCGACTATTGGGGCAAACGCAAACCGTTGGCGGTGATGGGCTATGGGCTGGGCGCGATCTCAAAACCGTTGTTCGCGCTAGCCGCGTCGGTGGACTTTGTATTGACGGCACGGTTAATGGATCGCGTTGGCAAAGGCATCCGTGGTGCGCCGCGCGATGCACTTGTGGCTGACATCGCGCCACCGGCGTTGCGCGGGGCAGCCTTTGGACTGCGACAGTCGCTCGATACGGTCGGCGCATTTCTCGGCCCGCTGCTCGCGATGGGCCTGATGCTGGTGTGGGCCAATGATTTCCGTGCGGTATTTTGGGTGGCCGTGATCCCGGCATTTCTGGCGGTCGGCTTGCTGATTTTCGGTGTGCAGGAACCTGAAAAGAAACAGACCGGCAAACGTGTAAATCCGATTCGTCGTGAGAATCTGCGCCGTCTGGCGCCTGTGTATTGGTGGGTCGTGGCCATCGGTGGCGTATTCACGCTGGCGCGGTTCAGCGAAGCGTTCCTCGTGCTGCGCGCACATGAGGGCGGCCTCGCCATCGCGCTCACGCCGCTGGTGCTGATCGGCATGAATGTCGTTTACGCCGTCACCGCCTATCCGTTCGGAAAGCTTTCCGATTCAATGAGCCACACACAGCTTTTGGCCTGCGGCCTCGTCGTGCTGATCGCTGCCGACTGTGCGTTTGCCTATAGCAATCACTGGACATGGGTGAGCGTCGGCGTCGTGCTCTGGGGGCTTCACATGGGTATCACGCAGGGCCTGCTCGCGACCATGGTCGCCGATACCGCGCCTGAAGATTTGCGCGGCACTGCGTATGGATTTTTCAATCTTGTGAGCGGCATCGCGATGTTGTTGGCCAGCGGCGCGGCGGGCTTGATCTGGGATCAACTCGGCGCATCGTTCACGTT
>JANOQY010000446.1:0-8752 GCA_031414995.1 Betaproteobacteria bacterium | reverse complement strand
GCCACCGTTAACGATAAAAATCGCACTCGTACGCTGGAGGGCAATGTTGTCCTAACCCAAGGCACGATGCGGTTTACGGCCGAGCGCATGATCATCAAGGAAGACGACGCAGGATTTATGACCGCGCAAGCCTTCGGCGGGCCAAGCGGCCAAGTCGCGTTCAGGCAAAAACGTGAAGGTGTTAATGACTTCATGGAAGGATTTGCTGATCGCGCTGAATTCGATGACCAAGCCGACACGATGAAGCTGTTATCACGCGCGCGCCTCAAAAGTGGCGGCGATGAATTGAAGGGCGAATACATTTACTACAACTCCGCGACAGAAGTCATGCAAGCACGCAATGCCCCGCCTGATGCAAAAGGTGCGCCTGCTGCGGGTGCTGCTCCCGGTCGCGTCAAAATTACGATCCAGCCGAAAACAGCAGACGAAAAGCCCAAGCAAACGGCACCCGCTAAAGCCAACTAAGTGTTTTTTACCCGCGCAAATTCTCGATGAATCAATCCACCGAATCCCCTGCCGCCGCAACGAATGTGCTCGATCAGAAGAGCGTCTTGCGCGTCGAAGGGCTGCGTAAATCCTATCGCAAGCGGACGGTGGTAAGCGATGTCTCGTTTTCGGTTGAGAGCGGCGAAGTCGTCGGCTTATTGGGCCCGAACGGCGCGGGCAAAACTACCTGCTTCTATATGATCGTAGGTCTGGTGCCGGTCGATGGCGGCCGAATTTATCTCGATGGAAACGATTTATCCCACTTGCCGATTTTTCGCCGGTCGCGGCTGGGGCTTTCGTATTTGCCGCAAGAGGCTTCCATTTTCAGAAAGCTTACCGTCGCGGAAAATATTCAGGCGGTGCTGGAATTGCGTGATTTAACGAGCGAAGAAATCGACGCCAAACGCGAAGCCCTGCTCGATGAACTGCATATCGCGCATTTGCGTAACAGTCCTGCAATCAGTCTGTCTGGCGGAGAACGGCGGCGCGTGGAGATCGCGCGTGCGCTGGCCGTTGAGCCGCGCTTTATTTTGCTTGACGAACCATTCGCTGGGGTCGATCCAATCGCCGTGATCGATATTCAGGAAATTATCAAGTTCCTCAAGAATCGCGGCATCGGCGTACTTATCACCGACCATAACGTTCGGGAAACGCTCGGCATTTGCGATCACGCCTATATTATCAATCAAGGCTCGGTGCTCGCCTTCGGTAAACCGGAGGAAATCATCCATAATGAAGCGGTGCGCAAAGTTTATCTAGGAGAAAATTTCCGCTTGTAACGTAATAGTGGCTCAGCGCTCCCCATGAAGCAAAGTCTCCAGCTCAAGTTATCCCAGCACCTGACATTGACGCCGCAATTGCAGCTGTCAATCAAGCTCCTACAACTATCAACGGTCGATTTGAATCAGGAGTTGGAGCGATATCTGCTCGAAAACCCGCTCCTCGAGCGGGTGGATTCAGGCGGTGAAACGGTGGAGCTTGCGCCAAATTTTCTTAACGGAAATGATCGCAACACAACGGATGCAGGCGATACGCGCGATGCCGCCGCACCAGCCACGACGGACAACAGTCCCGGCGAGGGTGATGACAGGGGCGAACAATCCTTCGACTCCGGTATGGATGACGGCAGCAATTATGCCGCTGCATCGCGACGCAGCGATGACGACGAAGACAACGAATTCTCCCAAATCGCCGCAGCCGAGCCAACGCTCCAGGAAAGCCTCATCAATCAGCTCGCTTTGATGTCGCTGCCGGAGCGAGACAAACGCCTTGCGATGATTCTGGTTGCGCATCTGGATGAAGACGGCTACCTGACCGACGACATGGACGAGTTGTGTTTGATGATTGGCGAACACATGGAAGTAGAGCCGGATGACCTGCAAATCGCGCTGCGACGCGTGCAGGCGCTCGAACCGACCGGCGTGGCCGCGCGTTCGCTTTCAGAATGCCTGACATTGCAACTTAAAGCGTTACCGGCTGATACGCCGCAGCGTGATCGTGCACTTCAAGTGGTTGATCAGCACCTTGATGTGCTGGCGTCGCGCGACTTCGTGAAATTAAAGCGTCTGCTTCGCTGCGATGATCAGGAAGTCAAACAAGTTCGGGAATTGATCGTTTCGCTCGATCCCAAGCCCAGCCGCAATTTCGGTCAGGGCGAGATTCGCTATGTTATTGCCGATGTGGTCGTCAAAAAAGTGGCCGGCAAATGGGCTGCCCAGCTCAATTCCGAAGCCATGCCCAAACTTCGCGTCAACAAGTTGTATGCAGATTTGTTGCACAAGAGCCGCGACACCGATGGCAAAAATCTTTCCGGTCAATTGCAGGAAGCGCGCTGGCTGATAAAAAACGTTCAACAGCGGTTCGACACCATCTTGCGGGTGACGCAAGCCATCGTAGAACGCCAGCGGCACTTCTTTGACCACGGCGAAGTCGCGATGCGGCCACTCGTCTTGCGTGAGATCGCGGATCAAGTTGGATTACATGAATCGACCATTTCACGTGTGACTACGCAGAAGTACATGCTCACACCGCGCGGAATATTTGAACTTAAGTATTTCTTTGGATCCAGCGTCGCCACCGATGAAGGTGGCGCCTGTTCATCGACGGCGATACGTGCGCTAATTAAGCAATTAGTTCACGCAGAAGACACAAAAAAACCGCTGTCAGATCATCGAATTTCAGATATTCTGGGGCAACAGGGTATCGTTGTTGCCCGTAGAACAGTAGCAAAGTATCGTGAGGCAATGCAGATTCAGCCGGCAAATTTGCGTAAGTACTTCGGCAGCAACGCCTCATGAAGCCCATCGAGTTTTTGTGTAGTGCGGTAGCAAATCTGTAGTGCTGTTGCTGTTCAGATGTGCTGCTGAAAGTGATGTCATTCAAGTCGTTAACTTGTACAGGGTGCGCAACGCTGATATTGAAAAAGCGTTCGCATCTCTAGAAAGGAGATTGGCAAATGAATTTGAACATGACCGGCCATCACCTCGAAATCACGCCTTCAATACGTGATTACGTTTCTTCCAAGATGATCCGTATCAACCGGCATTTCGATCACGTGATCGACGTAAACATGATTCTCAGCGTCGAAAAACTGCGACAAAAGATCGAAGCCAACGTACACCTCTCCGGCAAAGATATTTTTGTCGAAAGCGAAAATCCTGACATGTACGCTGCGATTGATTTGCTGGTCGACAAGCTGGATCGGCAGATCATCAAACACAAGGAGAAAGTAAAAAACAAGCACGACATTTCGGCGCTAAAACGCATTCCTACTGAAGAACCAACTCAGTAACCGGAGATGGTCGGCATGCCATGCCGACCATCGCTTTGCGCCAACTTTCGCTCTCCTCAGCACCGGCAATCGCACATTCCCTTCTGCGTATTCCCCTCATTCGCCATCCCCAACCTTTCGCCGTCAAAAAACGCTATCCTATGGGCCATTTCCGGTCCCTCGGCAAACGCCATCCTTCAGCCCGTAACCTCGCATCTGCCCCATGAATTTCATTAGCAAAACGCTATCGCCTCCGCGCGTCGCCCTCGACGTTGACGTGACCAGTAAAAAACGCCTCTTCGAACAAATCGGCTTGATGTTCGAGAATGAAAACAAAATCGCACGGGCCAGCGTGTTTGACGCGCTTTTTGCGCGTGAAAAACTTGGCTCCACCGGATTAGGTTTTCAGGTCGCCATCCCGCACGGGCGCATCAAAAATTTGCGGGACACGGTTGCGGTATTCGTGCGCGCCAAAGACGGGATTCCGTTTGAGTCCCCCGACGGAGAACCGGTGCGTCTGGTGTTTGCGATGTTGGTGCCGGCAAATGCGACAGAACAACATTTGAATATGCTTTCGGAACTCGCCCAAATGTTCAGCGACGTCGAATTGCGCGAGGCTTTATTGCAGGAATCGGACCCCTCGGTGGTTCACAAATTACTGACTGAATGGCTGCCGTATGCCCCGATTAAGCGTACAGCAGCTGTTTGATGATCGACGCGAAAAACTGCAACTGACTTGGGTTGGCGGTCAGCGGGGTGCCTCGCGGGAGCTCACGCAGGAGGCGCTTGACCGCCCCGGTGTTGGTCTGGTGGGGCATTTAAACCTCACTCATCCCATCCTGATGCAAGCACTTGGCGTCAGTGACCTCGAATACCTGAGCAACCAGCCCGCAGAGGCACGCGCTGAGAGCCTGAATGCGCTTTGCACCGGCGAAACCCTGTGCATTTTTTTGTGTGACGGTGCCGACGCGCCGGATTTCCTGGTTGACGCGTGCGATCAACACGCAACACCGTTATTTCTTTCGCAAAAGCAGAGCCGCGTTTTCGTCAACCTGCTCAGGCCGTATCTGCAACGCGAACTATCCGAGGTCACCTCAAGTCACGGTGTTTTCCTCGATGTGCTCGGCTTCGGTACGCTCATCACTGGCGACTCGCAAATCGGCAAAAGCGAATTGGCGCTTGAGCTGATTTCGCGCGGCGCCGGCTTGGTAGCCGACGATGCGGTCGAACTTTATCAAGTCGGGCCGGAAACGATTCAGGGGCGTTGCCCTGCGCTGTTACGGGATTTTCTCGAGGTTCGCGGAATTGGCGTGTTGAATATCAAAGCAATTTTCGGCGAGACTGCCGTCAGGCCCCGCAAAACATTGCGGCTGATTGTGCATCTTGAGCGCCCGACCGACGAATATTTCCGTACGCTAGACCGGTTGCAAACCAAATCCAGCGCCACCACAATCCTTGGCGTCGAAATTCCGACCGTCACGCTGGCCGTGGTTGCAGGACGCAACCTCGCAGTGCTGGTCGAGGCGGCTGTGCGCCATTACATTCTGCAAACACGCGGCTACGATTCCACCAAAGATTTCCTCGATAGGCACGATGAGGCAATGCGCGAGCAACCCGACGGCAATGCCGGCAGCAAAATGATCGATAGCTTCAACGATACCAGCGCGTTTCGTGCTTATGGTATTGAGTGAGCCTCCAGCCGTCATGCAAAATAATCCTGCACTGCTGATTGCCCGATAATGCAGCTCATTCTCGTCAGCGGACTATCAGGGTCGGGCAAAAGTGTGGCGTTGAAGGCGCTCGAAGATACTGGTTATTTTGCCGTCGATAATCTGCCCGCCAGTCTTATTTCTGCGCTGATCGATTCGATCAAATCCAGCAGCGAAAAAGTCGCCATCAGCATCGACGCCCGCACCGGCGAGACGCTGGCCACACTGCCACATACGATCGAGCTGTTGAATGCGAGCGGTATTGATTGCCGCGTAATATTTCTCGATGCCAATGACGAAGCACTCGCGCGAAGATTTTCCGAGACGCGTCGCCCGCATCCGCTGGCAGAAAAAATTTCCGGCGGCATGATCGCATGCATCACCGAAGAGCGCCGGATACTGGCCGATATTTTAGAGCTTGGGCATCGTCTGGATACTTCTGATGTCAATCCAAACGCGCTGCGAGGATGGATCAAGGACTGGCTCAAGTTGGACCGCAATCGCATTGCGTTGGCGTTTCAGTCATTCGGTTTCAAACACGGCATTCCAATCGATGCCGATTTGGTATTCGATGTGCGCTTCCTGCCGAATCCATATTACGACCCGCTGTTACGCCCGCTGACCGGCAAGGACCCCGAGGTAAAGGCATTCCTGCAAGCCGATCTAAATGTCGCTCACCTGATAGACGACATCACGTCATTTCTGACTCGTTGGCTGCCGTCCTATATGTTGGACAACCGGGCCGCACTGACCATTGCCATCGGCTGCACCGGCGGGCAGCATCGCTCCGTTTATATTGTGGAAGAGTTGGCGCAACGTTTTGGCTCTGAGCAGCAAGTGCTGATTCGACATCGTGATCTGGCGTGATGCGGTCTGCGCGTGCTTGAAAGCAGAGCAATTTTACGCAGAACGCCATTTGACGAGCATCTCGGGACACAAATCGCCTGAAATCCCTGCCAGTGCTAGTGTTTCAATTATTAAGACCGCCTCAAGCCTGATGAGCTGACTTCACACTTTCGAGGATTCTTTTCACCGGCGCGGGGATCGCAGCTGCGATTGCGTCGTCCAGATTCAGCCAGATTAACCCGGGCTCCATGGCGCGCGGCGGCGGTTTGGCCGGGATAATTTGTATGGGATGAATTGATAGCGAAAAATGTGTGAAGCCGTGTTCGACTATCGGCATTTCTTTGGTCTTGCGACCGGTGAGGCTGTGACGCAATTGCAGCGTTTTTAATACATCCGCATCCACATCGACCGCCATTTCGGGGAGGCTCCACAAGCCGCCCCAAATACCTGTCATCGGACGTTTTTCGAGCAACACTTCGCCTGCATAAATGATCACCAGCATCCGCGTTTGCCGATGCGGAATTTCTCGCCGAATGCGTTTGCCGGGCAGCGCGTCCACCCGCCCCTGATCAAGGGCCACGCAACTTTTTCGCACCGGGCAAATCAGGCAGGATGGCTGGCTAAGTTTGCACACAGTGGCGCCGAGATCCATCAATCCTTGCGTATACGATTCGATGGCAGCTTTGGGCAAATTTGCGTCGGCGATCAGCCACAAACGGTCTTCCACTGGTTTGCTCGTGACATCGCCTTCCACACAAAAATGGCGCGCGAATACGCGCTTAACATTGCCATCGAGAATCGCACATTTTTTTCCGAACGCAAACGCGCTGATCGCCGCCGCCGTCGAGCGACCGATCCCCGACAAGGCATGAATGGCATCAAAGTCTTTCGGGAAAATGCCGTGATGAATCGCCATGATTTGCTGCGCGCCACGATGGAGATTTCGCGCGCGCGCGTAGTAGCCAAGGCCGGCCCAGAATGGCATCACTTCATCAATTGATGCTGACGCCAGTGTGGAAATATCGGGGAAGCGTTCGAGAAAGCGCGCGTAATAAGGAATAACTGCCGAGACCTGCGTCTGTTGCAGCATGATTTCAGACAGCCAGATCCGGTATGGATCGCGCGTTTTTTGCCATGGCAGGTCGTGGCGTCCATCGCGTTTTTGCCACGTGATAATTTTTTTTGCGAACGCGCTCATCTCATTTGGGATCAAGGGTTGGCCGCGATGGTAGCACGCGACTCTGTGGCGCTTGACCAGCGGCAGGCACCAACTGTTCAATAGCCAATCACTATTGCAATCATCGAATCTATCTATTGGAGCAATGATGCTGAACGGAGTATGGTTACGCTCTGCGCAACGCAGACAATCGATTGATTATTCAACAGGAGATTTCTCATGAAACTCAAAGGCACCAAAACCCACGACAATTTGAAGGCCGCTTTTGCCGGCGAAAGCCAGGCGAACCGTCGTTATTTGTATTTCGCAAACAAGGCTGATGTCGAAGGCAACACAGAGGTCGCTGCATTGTTTCGTGCGACCGCCGAAGGCGAAACCGGCCATGCGCACGGTCATCTGGATTACCTCGCAAACGTTGGCGATCCTGCGACCGATTTGCCGATTGGCAGCTCGGAAAACAATCTGAAATCCGCTGTCGCTGGCGAGACGCACGAGTACACCGATATGTACCCCGGCATGGCCAAATCTGCACGCGAAGAAGGATTTGAAGAAATCGGCGACTGGTTTGAGACGCTGGCAAAAGCAGAACGCTCGCATGCGAACAAGTTCCAGAAGGCGCTCGACGCGCTAGTCACAGCGTAAAGACGTAATGACGTAAAGGCTTCAAGTACCAAGTGCCTCAACGTAGCGAGGCATCAAGATCAGGCGGGGAAACTCTCGTTTACCCGCCTGATTTATTTTCCAACTCTCACAATTCACAAGGTCAAAAAATGTCATCCCGCGAAGGCAGCCTAGAGGCACCCACACGGCATCCCATTGATTGGCATAACCCCGATTTTTACTCGGCTGAGTCTGCGCTGAAAGAAATGGAGCGGGTGTTTGATATTTGTCACGGTTGCCGTCGCTGCGTTTCGCTGTGCAACGCCTTTCCGCGACTGTTTGATCTCATCGATGAAAGCCCGACCCTCGAAGTGGACGGCGTGCCCAAGGAAAAATATTGGGAAGTCGTCGACCAATGTTATTTGTGCGATGTCTGCTACATGACGAAGTGCCCGTACGTGCCGCCGCACCCATGGAATGTGGATTTTCCACACCTGATGCTGCGCGCCAAGGCCATCCAGTTCAAACAGGGTTCACCCACCAAATTCCGCGACACCAACCTTTCCTCAACTGACCGCAACGGCAGATTGGCCACCATTCCGGTCGTGGTGCAGTTCGTAAACGCGTCGGCAAAGATTCCGATGGTTCGCAAAATGATGGAATCCACCGTCGGCGTGCACAAAGACGCGTGGCTACCGGCGTTCGCGAGCAAAACCTTCCGCAAGAACGCGCCGGCGAGCAAAACCACGTCGCCCGTTGACGGCAAACGCACCAAAGGCAAGGTAGCAATATTTTCAACTTGCTACGTGAATTACAACGAGCCCGGCATCGGCTTTGACCTCACCAAGATACTTGACCACAACGATATCGCTTACGTAATCGTCAAAAAAGAAGCCTGTTGCGGTATGCCAAAGCTTGAGCTTGGCGATCTCGAATCCGTTGCAGCATTAAAAGAAAAGAACATTCCGCCGTTAGCCAAACTTGCCACTGACGGCTATACGATCATCACGCCGATTCCATCCTGCACGCTTATGTTCAAGCAGGAATTGCCGCTCATGTTTCCGAACGACGCCGACGTGCAAGCAGTCAAGGCCGCCATGATGGATCCGTTCGAATACTTGATCGGGCGCGAGAAAGATGGATTGCTGAAGAAAGATTTCACAT
>JANOQY010000445.1:0-6920 GCA_031414995.1 Betaproteobacteria bacterium | reverse complement strand
TGAAAAAACACCATGTAAGGGAGTTCTGCGTGCTCGTTTGCAGGGGTAGAAACGATGCGGGCAAACACGCCAGTTTTCTTGTCGGGATTTGCGTAATCGAGTGGTAGCTCGAACATACAATTTTTGAACACGAGGCCGGGGAGGCGGTCAGTGGTTTGTTTCATTGGTACTCCTGAAAGCGAATACCAAAGTCTAGCATTAGTGCGGTGTCTGGCGCATTTTTGGCCGGGGAGGCCCGTCAATGCTGGTGATCCGTTGTTTTACATTTTCCCTAACGGCATCCGCGCCGTGATGGTTTTGATCGATTCAATTCGACGCAAGCATGATTTTCGTTTCGCGCGATGCGGTCACCACGATGGTTTCCATTCTTGCAATTTGTTGGATGCGCGGCGCAGTGATAAGGATCGTTTCCATTCTTTGGATTTCCATTTGCGGGGCAACTTTCACGGCGCGTGCGTCGCTGCTGGTGATCATACTGCCCGCGATCGCGATGAAAGTAACGGCCATCAGTGCTGCTGCTGCGACGTTGTCTTTGAGGTTTGTGTTGAATGCGGTTTTCATGATGTTGCTCCTTGGGTTGTCTGGTTAAGTTCGTTGCGTTGTTTGATGATGCGACTTTATGCGCGCATCCCTTGGCGCTCAATCGGATTGCGACGAAACGAACAAATCGGCGGCTGAACTGGCGTAAACCCGGATGTTTCGGTGATGGACGCGATCGCTGACGCGCTTAAACAATGAAGCAAAACGTTGGTTTTAGGGTCACTGCTACAATCGGCGTGAACCATTCCCCTGAAAGCGCGCACATGGAAACCCCAAACGATCCGAAATTCAATCCGTACCGCGCATCGCCTGTAACGCAGTCGCCTGATGCCCAAAGCAGCGAGGCAACCTATGTCGAAGGCGGCCGCACGGTCGCTGCCGGCGAGGGGTTGGAATGGCTGACAGCGGCATGGCAGCTGTTTGTCGCGGCACCGCTGATCTGGATCGTGATTTTCGTGCTGTACGTGGTGTTTTTCATCTTGCTGTCGTTTGTGCCGTTCATCGGTTCATTGATTGGCTTTGCGCTCTATGGCGTTATCGGCGCGGGATGGATGGCTTCCGCGCAGGGCGTCGCGCAAGGCGAAAAACTTGAACTTGACCATATGTTCGCGGGGGCCAAGAAGCGAACCCAGCCGTTGCTGATCCTCGGCGCGGCTTACGCGGTTGGCATGTTATTGATCAGCTTATTCATGATTGCCGCACTAGCTATCGGTTTCGTCGGTAGTGGCACGCTGAGCAACCTCATGGCGGGCGAGCTGCCAACGCTATCGGCGATGCTGGGGGCACTCATGGTCGTGATGATTGGCCTGGCACTGCTGGCACCATTGATGGCGGCGTTGTGGTTCGCGCCTGCGTTGGTCTATTTTCACAACGTGCCGCCGCTCGATGCGCTCAAGGTCAGCTTTTTTGCCTGCCTGAGAAATTGGCTGCCGTTTTTGGTCTACGGCATCCTGACGATGATGATGATGGTGATCGCCATCATTCCGTTTGGGCTGGGCCTTCTGGTGGCGGGGCCGTTGGTGTTTATTTCGGGCTACACCAGCTATCGATCAGTATTTGCCGAGGCAACGTAAGCTAAATTGCGATCAGTTGCGCCGGAACCCAATGGCGCATCGCTGTTCGGTTTTACTTTTACTTTTCCGCCTTCATCACGTTCTTGAACCAACTATCTAGCATTATTTTTTCATATCTGAGCGACTCGTTGGTGGCGTAACGACTCGAGTACGAGTGATTGAGGTATGCCATATCAGCAACGCGCGCGTCGCCACTCTTGAGCACCTTGCCCTCTGCTTCAACGCTGTAGCGCAATTGAATAGTCGGCCAGTCCGCGCGCCCTTTCAGGACACGAATTTCGCGGCCCGCGCGAGCCATTGGCTCCATTTGCCCGGCCAGATCGATATCCAGCACTTCGACCTTAAGATCCTGCCCCGAAGGCAATTGCGTGCCAAGTTTTTCGAAATGCGTGCGCAGGTCCTTCATAACCTGCTCTTTATCCCAAGGCGCGAACGGCATATCGACATAGCCTTCCGGCTGGGTGAACGTAACCGTGACCACGGCGCTGGCGTTGCCTGCGGCAAACGTCATCGCGGTTCCTGCTGCGATCAGCAATGCCTGACAATATCGTTTCATGATGACTCCTTTGAACGAATGGCTGGAATAGTGGAATAGGAATGTTACTCCGCTCGTTTAAGATTCACAGTGAATTGAAAGGTTCCGGCATTTTGAGTAAGCACTAGCACTGGCGTGCCTTTACAGCCACTTTTGTTCCAAATATCCCACCAATGCTAGTGTTTTGTAAGAACCGTCTGCCGCCGACTGGCTCAGCCTCCCTACTCAAAATGGACTTATGCCTCCGCATCGCGGCTTAGCGCGAGCGATCTGGAATCTATTGGAAACCTGTTCCAACTACGCAGGTTTAACAATTCCGCAGATTGGAGCGAGTTTTCATCAAATGGTAATAACAATTCATGTATATTTAACGTCCTACATTCAGTGATGCAGGCGAGTGGATACCGCTGGAAAGTCAGCGGCTACATGTCCTCCCGCTATGAAAATATTCATTTTGGAGGAAATTTGATGACACAGTTTATTGCCTCGTTCTTCGTCACGGGTTCAAAATCAATGCTAACGCTATGCCGCAAATTTAGCATTTTGTTACTTTTCAGCTTTGTTTCGGTCAGCCTGCAATCTCATGCGGCCCCTCTATCAGATGGATCTTTTCTTCCTGAAGCTGAACTCATTGTATTGCTGGATACAAAATCCGCACAAAAAATCGCCGATTCCCCTGAAGACGCCGTGCGAAGCGTCACCTCAGCTTCCAAAACACCTGCGGAACGTGCACTTTTCTCGGCACTTGGTTCGCCACTGAAGGCGCGATACGTCATTCAAGATCGCCTTACTGCTGAACAGTTGCGACTTTTACGACCGGATTCTCCTCGCATAATTTTGGATCAGTTTCTCGTGTTGAGCTTTGCCGATGCGGCGGCAGCCGACATCAGCAAGACCATGCTCACAGCGAACAAAGGCATATCCAGCGTGAAGAAGAACACGCGATTTTATATGGCTACCACACCATCTGATCCGGGTTTCCAGTCAGGCCCTTTTGGGCCGGGTTTCATGAATTACCAATGGGGCCTTCAACAAATGAACTACCCGGCGGCATGGGATATTGTCAAGGGCAACGCTTATGTTGCCGTGCTGGACACCGGCATCCAGCTTGGGCACCCGGATTTGACGGCGAATTTTAAGCCGCACTTGTCTCAACTTTTTGTAGAAGGTGGAACCTTTGACGATTCCATCGGACCTTCGCCCGTTCCGGCCGGGTTTGTACGTGGTCACGGCACGCATGTCGCTGGGATCATTGGCGCCAACACAAACAGTGGCGCTGGCGTAGCCGGTGGATGTTGGAATTGCGCATTACTGATAGGAAAAATTTCTAGCGGTAGCTCCCCTCCGAACGAGACCCGGGTTGCACAGGGCATCATTTACGCCGCCGATACAGGTGCTCAGGTAATCAACATGAGCTTGGGCAGTTATGTCGCGCGCAACTGCGTCGGCAATCAGTCTGACCTCATGTGTTTCGCGATTCAGCACGCGGTGGATAGGCGCGTTGTAATGGTGGCAGCCGCAGGAAATAACACCCTTCAACGTGAATATTCGCCTCCAGATAACGGGCCATTTATTGGTGATGTCCAACTGCCCGCCAACCAACCTGCCGTAATCCCGGTTGGTGCATTGCAGCCCACGCTTGGTACGCGTGGCAGGCTATGGACAGAGACGCGCGTGCCTTTGCCGCCACTGCCGCCGAACGATGAATCATTTAGCGGCTCATCCACGGGACCCTCAATGCTAAACCGGGGTGTCGTTGCGCCTGGCATGGATGTGTTCTCGACGATTTACACTAACCAAAACTACAATGCTTCAGGTTACTGTGGCGACTTCGTGGAGGGCAGCCCAACTGCCGATGGTTACGGCCCCTGTACCGGTACGTCAATGGCGGCGCCACATATTTCTGCGCTCGTTGGGTTGATGCGCTCTGTCAATCCGTGGGTGCCACCTGATGTTCTTCGCAGCAAGTTGTTTCAAGCAAGCGATAGGTTCAATACGCCCAGCGCGGAAGAAGGCCATGGCCAACCGGATGCTGCGGCGGCAGTGGCGGCGATGGTATTGACGAATCCCGGCAGGCTGATTCCCTTGATGTCCCTGTACAGCCCGGGTGCTCACGACTATTTTTATACGACCGTGCCGCAAATGGCGCTAGCGGCCAAATTTGGAATGCTGAAGCGAATCAGCTTCGCGGCTACTACCTACAACTTTGTGGGAACGCCACCCATCGGATTTGGTGAGATACCGGACGGCCTGTTTAACGTTATCCCAACGGCTGCGCAGGCATGGGTGATCGGCACATACCAAAACCCCGTCACGCCAGCAGTCGCATTGCGCCCCCTGATTCGCATGAGCTATGTTTGCTATGACCCGCCCAATCCGCTTCCACCCGGGGAATGTACCGCCAATCCTAACCACGTCGATCATCTTCTGAGTACTGATACAAACAACGAGATCAACACGCCTGGTGGCCTTATTTCGGCGGGCTATAAAATTGATGGCGTAGAGGGCTACGTATTTGACCGCGCGTTTCCGCAACCGGTGGGCACTGAGCCGCTCATCCGCGCATACAATGAAACGCTGGACGATCACGCTGTGTTCCCGCTCAGAGAACAATGCTTCATGGCAACTGAGGGCTATACGCTGGATGTCACCAATCTCGGTTATGCGTACCCAGTCACGTCCTCCCCTGCACCTCAGCCATTCCCCGCATCGTTGTTGGCCGTGAAGTCGCGAAAGACACATGCGTCCGCCGGCACTTTTGATCACCCGCTCAATGTGAGTATCCCGATTTGCGGATTGGTCTCCGTTGAGCCACGTATGGGGCCATCGCACCAAATCGTATTTCAGTTCACCGCAGCCATTCCCGGGCCATTCAGCGCGACGGTGTTGGATTCAGGAGGAAACTCACTTGGGTCGGCAACTGCATCAGCGGTTGGCACGGAAGTGATCGTCAGCCTTTCTGGTGTGGCCGATAACAAGCGCGCCAAGATCACGGTGACTGGCAATGGCGGCATTGTGGTTGGCACCGTGTCGGTGGGATTTTTGATTGGCGATATTAACGACAGCGGGGGTGTGAACTCAGCCGACATCAACGGCGTCAAAGCTAGATCAGGACAGTCTGTAGATGTGACAAACTTCAAGTACGACCTGAACGTGTCCGGTGCCATTCAATCGTCCGATATTTCGATGGTGAAAGCACGTTCTGGCTTGGTATTGCCTAACTGATAAGGAGTCGGATATGCACAATTCTATAAAGATCGCAGCGTGTGCCGTTTTCGCATGCTTGAGCAGTATCACATTCGCGCAATCGGTTCCTGTTATCGTCATTAGCCCAACCGCGCCAGCGTCGACAGATACGATCACAATGCGCATTTCGGGGCTGGTATCGCGCAACTACACAAGCACATCCAGTGTTTCGCAGGAAAACAACAGATTGCGGGTCGTATTGGGTGTTGCTGGATTTTCGATTCCCGGCCCGCCGGTTCCTGGTAGCGAATTTACCTACGTCGAACTGGGCAAACTGCCTGCGGGCACATACGCCGTAGATGTGATTTCCCCCGGTTCGGGGGGGCCGCTCACTACGCTTGCGACCGGCATTCCTTTGGTTGTAACCGACGGTCGGGCAGGAAAGCCCGCGCCTTGGGTACAACTCAATTACGCCGACCACTGGTGGAACCCTGCTGAATCTGGCTGGGGGCTATTTATCTGGCATGACAGTCGTGATCGTGTGCTTGCCGCTTGGTTCACTTATGGCAGCGACAACAAGGCCGACTGGTACACCATTCAGGCGGGGAACTGGCTGTTTTTCAATCGATACGAAGGCCAGGTGATCAAGACAACCGGCCCTGCGTTTTCGGCATTTGTCCCCGGCAGCGTGGTGCAGGCGCAGTCTGTTGGCACGGCACACATTGTTTTCACCGATGCCAATAATGGCGTGTTTACTTACACGCTCAATGGCGTGACGCAATCGAAGGCGATTACGCGGTTTAAGCAATAGCTGACTAAGCCGAAAGTCCTTCGACGAGCTCAGGACGAACGGACGGTTTTTAAGGATTTTGAATAAACACTAGCACTGGCAGGGCTTCACAGCCACTTGTGCTCTAGAAACCCCGCCAATGCTAGTGTTTGTCAATTTGCGTGCATATCTAGCGTACGCAACCTACAATAAAAAAGCCCCTCTGATCAATGATCACAGGGGCTGAATCCACGCCATGAGGGCATGGAGGAGGAGACGTTACCGGGCGCTCAGTGAGGCGTGATGGCGACTCGGTGTTGACCGGTGAGATGCTGGTGTGCAGCTGATGGCTGCTTGAATGCCGTTTTTCGATTCGCGATCGCGGCTTGCAGGCGGGCGACGAGCCGCTGCGTGCTAAACCATGCCTCAGCGACGAAGTTACCAATCACTTCGCCGCGCATCGCGCTGCCAGTGAGTCTTGCGTCATGGATTTGCTTTTCAAATCCGGCGAATGCGACAGTTCTAAATTCTTTCATGTGAGCTCCTTGGGAAACCAACTTGCGTCGATCCAGAACAGTCTGGTGATCGGCGGCGTACGATTTCAACGACCAAAATAAATCATGAGCATCGCCGCCAGTACCAGCGCGCTCATTACACCCGTTGCCACTTTGAGACCGTCATTGTCCGAGCCTTGACGGTTGGCGCTGCCGTTTGCCAACTCGGCTTGGAAATAGTCCCGTTCCATTTGATCTGTCATTTTCATCGCGCACCTTCTTGGGTTTTGCTGCTTTTAACGCATTTGCTGCGTTGCACAAGA
>JANOQY010000444.1:0-25355 GCA_031414995.1 Betaproteobacteria bacterium | reverse complement strand
TGGCGTTTTTGATGTCGGATTTGTCCTACATTGGAATCGGCTGTGCCGCTATGGCGGCTGCCGCAATCTCTACTGATAATGCAGAAACACTTCGTCAGGAGAAACCCATGAACACCAAATTTTCATCACGCTCACAACCGTCCCGCGCATTCATGGTCGCCTTGTTTGGTGGCGTGATGCTGTTCGCCTCAGGTTGTGACAAATACACCGATTCCGGCCAAACCGTGGGGCAAAAACTCGACAAGGCCATCGACAAGACCAACGCCAAACTCGCAGAGGCTGGCGACAAGGTTGAGAAAAAAGTTGATCAGGCTGGTGCCGCAGTGGCAAGCGCAGGCGAGGCAATATCAAACACGACGGGCGCTGCCGTAGACAAGGCGGGCACGGCGGTGTTTACCAAAGTCGATCAGGTTGGTGCCATCGTTGACGACTCAGCCATCACCGCATCGATCAAAGCGGATTTGCTGAAAGACCCCGGCCTGAGTGCACTCGCCATTGAGGTGAATACCGTTAAAGGCGAAGTGACGTTGAAGGGTGAGGTTTCAACGGAGGTACGCAAGCAGCGCGCCGAGGGAATATCCCGTCATATCGTTGGTGTGACCAAAGTAACCAACCTGTTGAAGGTAACGGGAACCTAGCCACATCTTACTGGCGCACTTCCTGAAGAATTTGCGCAACATTGATATTGCGCGCTTTCTCGCGAATCGCAGGCAGATATTGGCCCTGCATGTTCGTCGCTTGGCCGAGCAGTTGGGTGTAGGTATCTTTCAGCACGCTAGTTGAAAACGTGCGACCACCGGCGTAATAGCGCTTGGCCAGATGCCCTAGCGCGTAGGTGGTGGAAAACGACATCCCGGAACTGACTGATTGCTTGGCGATGCCGCCGATGAGTCCGCCTATCAAGCCACCGCCAAAGATTTTTCCGATCAGCTTTACCCCTATCTGCTCAACGTATTGCGAGGCCATGCCAACGCCTGCGGTGGCGAGAAAATCCTTGATGTGGCCTTTATCGAGCTCGAAGCCGTAGGTCTTGCCGATGCGGTAAACCATTTTCATCTGCAATGGAATGATCGCCATCGAGGCGAGTGTTTCCGGCAATAGCTCCAGCGCGCCGTTCAGGATCGCGTAATTAAGGATTACCTTGTCTTGCTCATCGCTGCTCATGGTGCTGGCCAGAAGTGCTGGCTCAAACGAGGAGCTGGTACCGAGCGGCGCTGCCGCGAAGGCTTCTGCGTTCGCCGTCAACGCGGTGGCAGTCGCGGCAGCCTGCGGGCTCAAGGCTAGCTTGCTGCGCAGATTGGACAGGAACGCGCGTTCTGCGTCGCCTTGCACGCCATCGGCGTCGCACACGCCAACGGCTAACTCATAGGCCAGGCTTTTCATCTCGGGGGTGGTCAGTGCCGCGACCGCGCGGTCAATCGACGCGCGGTTCAGGATGACGTCCTGGTAAATCGCGGCCACGTTTACGTCGTTGCCCGCTGAAAGTGAGTCGGTGACGCGTTTGACAGCGGCGCGATCAGCGTCGCTGTTGTTGCCATCGGCGAAGGCGGCCATGAGGGCGATGGTGATGATGGCTTGCTGGTCGGTGTTGGTCATGGTGATGTCCTGATGGGTGGGTTGTAAGGTTGAATATGGGTGCGACTGGATAAATTGAAAGCCCGTGACCATCGCGTAAATCGGCAAACGCCTACACGCTTGTCGGTGTTCACCCCACAGAAGCGCGCATCGAAAAATGCGGAAATAGCACCATGCGCAATTTGCATCGCAGAACCTGCCGCAATGCGCAGTATTTCCCAACCATGAACAGGGTGCAACCATGAATCAGCTCGCCACAAGTAGCGCCGGTAACACACGCTGCACGCAAGGCCCGGCAATGAAGCCGACACGAACCGTGAACACACTTACCAACGCCGCATTCGCCTTCATGTTTGCGGCGGCCTGCGCGCGTCGCGCTACCGCTGGCACCCGTGCAGGAGGACAATAAAATGAACATGCGAACTACTCTGGGACGCTTCACCCTCGTTGGCGCATTAATGACAGCGGCAACAAGCGGCCTGGCGCAACAAGTTTCTGTGCCATTACAGTCGTTACTGAGCCGCGAGGAAGTAAAAATTAACGTGTCGACGGTTACGCCTTTTTCAGTCGGCCGCGATTTCGTATCAATGTTCAATAATCAGATTACGGTGGTATTGACCGAGCATAACTTTTCGCCCACTGCCGGTCCTGCGCCGCCTGCTTTCTACGTACCCGTAACGACTGGTCAAGTAATCCTGGGCAGGCTGCCGCAAGGCTCCTATTCGGTGGAGGTGCTGTCGCGCAGTCAGAGCACTCAGGCGAACACGTTTGTCGGCAGAACGCAATTTAATATCTCAGACGATACGGTCGCCGCATCGTCCGCCTATCCCGCGTATAACTACACCGACCTGTGGTGGAATTCGAGCGAATCCGGGTGGGGTATCAGCATTCACGTGAAACGCGATAAGTTCTTTGCGGCCTGGTTTGTCTACGATGCGTCGGGCAATCCTACCTGGTACACCTTGCAAGGCGGCAGATGGGAAACGGCGACCCGATACAGCGGACCGATCTACGTCACGCACGCAGCGCCAAACAGCGGTGTCGGACCATTGTCGTCGCTCACCATTACGTCGGCAGGCTTTGGTGTGGTCACGTTCAACGGCACAGATCAGGCGGTGTTCACATATGACATCAATGGGATTTCGGGCAACAAGAACATTGTGCGGCAGCCGTTCTAAAGCGCAAGCACAAAATGTACAAACACTAGCACTGGCGCGGCTTGCATGCATAAATGCTGCCACAAGCCTCACCAGTGCTAGTGTTTTAATTTATGGCGGCAGCACCAATCCCGACCGCGCCTTCACGGCCGATATATCCGACGCATTGATCGCCCCGGTGGCGTTCACATCAAACTGAAAATTAGCCGAAGTGGTCGATTGGCCGGAGCGTGCCTTGATCGCGCTGATGTCGGCGGAGTTGACTGATCGTGTGCCGTTCACATCGCCCACCAACAAGCCGATGGCTGCAAACGCGCTCAATGCTGTGCCATTCACGCCGGTCAATGTCACCGATGCACGCCGGTTATCGACGATGCCTGAAAGCGTGACAACGATATCGGTTCCGGAAATGGCCGCTGTGGCCGATCCTGCGCTCGCCGTCACGGTGCCGGTTGCGGTAATGGTGTCATTGAACTGAAACACCAGCGTATGTCCCGCGCCGATCACGCGTGGTTCCGTGCTGACAGCACCACCAATTGCCTGCGTCGTATCGAGCGAGACATCAAACGTCCCTGCGCCGCCGTGGGTCTTCCGGGATTGCACCGATACCAATGTGAGCGCAGCAGCAGCACTTGGCGTCACCGTTACGGGTACGGATGCAGCGCCGGTGCCGACAACATTGGTCGCCGCGACGCGGCAGTTGTAGCTGGTGCCGTTGGTCAATCCGGTCACAGCGATGGGAGAGGTAGCTGCGCTGGCCGTAAAGTCGCCAACATCGCAGGTCGCCGTGTAGCTGGTGATCGCGGCACCGCCGTTGGATGCTGGCGGCTGGAAGCGCAACACGGCGCGTGCGTTGCCGGCAACGCCTGCAACTTGTGTTGGCACGCCGGGAACAGCGGGCGGCACGATGTTGAACGTGGCGGTTAGGGTAGTAGCAGCATTAATCGTAATCTGGCAGGGCCCCGTTCCGCTGCATGCGCCGCTCCAGCCCGCGAACACCGATCCCACACTGGCGGTCGGCGTCATCGTGACGACAGTGGCAAGATCAAACGCGACAGCACACGTCACGCCACAATCAATACCGGCTGGCATCGATGCCACCACGCCGCTACCGGTGCCATTGCGATTCACCGTCAGCGTTTCCTGCGTCGGGATCGTCACCGCCAAATTTTCTATGCTGCCAGAGAATGGCTCCGACAAAATGACTTGCCCGGATCCGTTGCGTATTTCAATACTACCGCCCGGTGCTGCCGCATTGAAGCGAACAATCGCGATACGCCCATCGGCCAGCACAATCGTCACCTGACCGTTATCGGACGGCGAACCGGCGACCGATACCGCCGCGTTATCGACTGACAACACGTTCATGAATTTTGTTTCGCCCGTTGACGTCAAGCTGACGTCGATGCGATGGCCGCTGGTGAAATTAGTGTCGATTGATGACATCGCCGTGATGCCAAGGTTGGCATTGGTGGGGGACACCGCGTGCAGCGTCATCGAACTTTGTGGCTTGCCGGGGCTGGCTGGGTTAATGACGGTTGCGGTGCGCCCGTTGATGGTTGGTTGAAATGGCGTGGGCAACTGAAATGTTTTAAGCGAGCTGCCCGGCGTGTATTGCACACGATCAAACACCACCACCACATCGGGTTTCAAAAACACAATTTCGCGCCTCGATTGCACGCCGGGATTTCCGGTGTTGGGGTGATCGAACAGCGTGCCAGCATTCGCGGCTGAATAGAGATAGAGCGGGCGATGCGACAGTGCTGTGAGCTGTGCGGTGGAGGTCGTCGGGTACCACATCCGCACCAGTTGACCGCCAACGGTCTGCGCCACCAAGGCGTGCGCTTCCTGCTCCTGCCAGATGCCGCTGCGCCCGGTCATGTTGGCATCATTAACGAGCCAGCCGTTTTTGTAGAGCAGGATCGACAAACCATCCTGATGCGCGTGCGATTGCGTGAGCGGGCCTGAGAGAAAAGAGAGCCAGGTCGCGTTGGTCGCCCAACTGGTGCGCGCAAACATGTGCCCGGTCCCGGCACCGCGATAGACCGTGTTGAGATTGACAGCGGTACCAGCATCGGCGGCGCCGTAGAGATAATCAAAAACGTAATTGAAGCGGTCCGCCATTTGCGGCACGCTGCTTAGTGCCAGCTCTGCGCGCACGCGGCGGGCCATCGGCGTTCCCTGATAAAGCGCGGCAAGCGACAACAGTGCTTCGCGCTGATAGTCGTAAAGCGTTGCGGTCTCATCGCGCGCATGGTCGCCAATCGGTGCGAAGCGATCCCGCGTCGGCACGATGGCGTGCAGAAGATACGGCATCGTCGCGGCGGTGTGGGTGGTGAGATCGGCGATGCGCTCGGTGGTGGATTTCTCCCAGAGGTAGTAGAGGAAGAATAGATTCTTCTGCGCAGTGCCATAGCCGGTACCCTCGCGCGAACCGCCGCCGACGTTGTCGGTGTTAAATACGGGCGCTAATTGGTTGCCGATCTTGGTGGTGCGAAACATCGTGATCCACTGGTCGGCATCGGCACGCTCGTATTTTGTGGCGATGCCATAAAGCATGGTGGCACGCAGAAACGAGTAGTAATAGTTGTCGCCCGGATCATCGATGGAAAAACCGGTCCAGGCATGGGTAACGCCGCCCCATTGTGCGTTCTCGGGATCCCAGACGTTGGTGACAGCGCGACTTGCGTAATTCATCCAGCGGGTTCGCTGCGCGGCGGAGAGGTTGTCGTAACACCAGTCGTATACCAGCGCCACATTGCCCACCAAGTCGCCCACCTCCAGATAAGAGTCATAGGAAGCGGTGGCCCGCTGGCCGCTATTGATGAGCGCCTCTTCGGAGACCACAAAAGCTTCGGTCGTGGTGACGGCATGTGCGCAATATTGCGGGAACGCCACATTGCCACGGATAACGCCGATCATCGCCGAATACCACGGCTGGTACGCGTAGATATTGGCCCCGGCGAGTTGGCTGTCAACCATGCTGCGAAAACGCGTGGCGGCGGCAACATTGTTCGTCAAATCGTTGCGAAGGCGCTGTAATTCGGCACCTACCAACAAAACGCGCGGATGCGTCGTCGGAATTACGGCGGTTTGCGCGAAGGCGCTTGCGCACGAGAGAAGCATCACACAGACGGCAACAGCGATTTTTTTCACGTTCACCCCGATAAAACTGAAACTTAAACCTGATAATTTAATGGTGGCAGCAAGAAAGATGCCGCGATGGAGCAATTTACCGGGCGTAATGGTGCTGAGCGAACTGCAACACGGTGAGCTATCGAAAAACGTAATGTTGTTGACCACGTTGCGATGCGCAGCAACGGAAAGAACATGCGAACCACCCTGAATCTTGACCCACTATCACTGAGCACAGCCAAGCGATTGGCTGCGAAATGTTGGGGAAAAAATCAGTGCGGGCCAATCACGTTGCGTTCATTGGCACGGCTTGAAATGTGGCTGGCTCGCTCGCGCCGCTATATTGCCCGAAGGTAACCACAATACCAATCGCCAAGACGATCAACCACAGCGCTTTGTGAAAGGGTCGGCATGCCAGCGAAGGCTCCGGCCGTGGCCGTCTCCATGCGCTGCTTTCCGCTGCGCTGGCTTCGCGCTGGCGCATGATGATTTTGGTTTCATCTTTTCGCCCTGCTGATGAGATGCAGCCATACCGCAATAAATGATTTTGCGCGTGGCGGTGATTCAATCGATGCGGCAGCGTAAAACGCCATTGGGTGAGGCGTTTCGGGCATAAATGGCCTGTCGTGCCCGTGGATGCTTGAGTTTGGCGTTTGCGTATTGTTAGCGCCGTGAGTGCGCCAACGCACTGACGGCCTAGCCCAAGTAAACGAAGATGGGTGCATCGCACCTAAACAATAGAGGACACTCATGAACCTACCCCACAACACGCTGGTACTCGTCGCCGATGGCCGCAAAATGCTGTTCCTGCGTAATCATGGTGAAGGCGAACAGATCGACCTGCGTTTGGAGACGCATCGCGAACAGGACAACGCTGCCAATCGCGATCAAGCGACCGATGCACCGGGCCGCAGTTTCAGCAGCGTCGGAAGCCGCCGCAGCGCGATGGGTGAAACTGACTTTCACCAGATTGAGGAGGACCGCTTTGCTGCTGAAGCGGCCGACATGCTGCGTGTGCGGGCGCTTAGTGGAGACTTCAAATCGCTGGTGATCGTCGCGCCACCGCGCACGCTGGGTGAACTTCGCAAGCACTATCACAAGGAAGTCGAGAGCCGGATCGTTGACGAATTCCATAGGGATCTCACCGGCTGCACCATCGAGGAAATAGAGGCTGCGCTGGTGCGCATTGAAGCGAAGGCAAGTTAAAGCGATAAGTTGATTGGGGCCTGTCGTCGTCACCACAGGCGCATCGGCCTTGGCATCATGCGCAGCCGCATCCACCCCGCGCCATCACGACTCAACTTTCCCGATATTCGCGGGTTCAGTCGGCTCACCTAATCGCAGCAACACGGGCGGCGGAAGGCGGCGCCACTTCGCTGCTACAAATGATTTGCTGACGCTTGATTTCGTTCGAGCGCTGCACAAGTGCGTGTTTGGCGAAACATGGCGATGGGCGGGCACTTTTCGCGCGACGGAAAAGCACATCGGCGTTGATCCCGCGCGTATCGCGTCAATCCTTGCGGATGTTTGCGCGGATGTGAAAACACAACTTGAACACGCGAGCTACCCGCTTGACGAAATTGCAGTGCGGCTGAGCCATCGGCTCGTTTCAATACATCCTTTCGCTAATGGCAATGGCCGACTGTCACGCACATTTGCGGATTTGATTCTGGTGGAGAACGGTGCCGCACGCTTTTCATGGGGCGCTGCGAACCTGGTGAGCGGTAGTCAAACTCGGGCATCTTATCTTGCGGCACTACGCGCAGCGGACGCAAAGAACTACACGCTGATCAACTTCAAATTAAACGCCCGCTCGGCCAGCCACACCAGCGCCACCAGCATCGTTAGAAAAGAGCCGCCCATAAACAAACCCTTGCGGTAGAGCGCACTGCTTCGCATGGCATATGCCACCGGTAGGAACACGGCCAAGATGGCCAGTTGGCCGGCTTCAACACCGAGGTTAAAGCCGAGCAGCGAGAGCACCAGCGCATCTTTTGGCAGGCCTAGCTCGGTGAGCACGCTGGCGAATCCAAAACCGTGAACGAGGCCAAAGCTGAAGGCCACCAGCCAGCGCCTCTTCTCCACTACTGGCCAAATATTGTTGGCTGCCGCCAGCACCACCGATGCCGCGATTGCCGATTCCACCACGCGCGATGGCAGCTCGATGATCTGCAGCGCAGCCAGAGTGAGGGTGATCGAATGCGCGACGGTAAATGCGGTGACAACCCACAACACTTCGGTGAGCGCCACGCGAAACGATGCCACGCCCGTCCATCGCCGTGTGCCGCCTAGCGTGGCTGCATGTACCAACACAGCGGGCAGCAGCAGCGCCAGCAAAAACAGGACGTGATCAAAGCCGATCCAGATATGCCAGATGCCTTCGACCAGATACTGGCCAAACTGCGCCAGCCGCGTGGTCTCGCCGACCTTGATTGTTAGCACACCGGTATCGGGTGCGAGCACGGCTGTGTGCGAAACGCCATCCAGATCCAACCGCATGAGCCCGCGATGCAGTTGGTCGATCTCAAACAGGAGCCGGTAATTCACGGCCAGCGGCTGCGTGCCGGAAGGGCAGGTGCCGGTCAGGCGCAGCACGGCATAAGCCCCGTCGGAGTGGGTGTCCACGAGGTGTTCGACCACCTGCAGGGTGCAGTCACCGCCGCGCTGGATATTCAATCGTCCCAGCGCCCAGGCGGAAATGTCGGTGTGGCGCGCGCGTACTTCGCCCCAGGTGATCTCGCCGTCGCTATTGGCATCGAGGCCGATAGCGAAATCGATATCCCGCAGTGCGATATCCCACTGGCCAGTGACTTGCTGGCCCTTCACGTTCAGCACCAGGTAGCTGTCGCTGGCTTTGTGCGCCAGTGCTGGCATGGCGCAGATTGCCCACAACGCGAGCAACCGGCAAAAAATTAAACGAAGGCGCGTCATGGCTTGGCCGCCGGGTTGGGGGTCAACGACTGCGGCGCAGTGGATGCCTCGCCAAGTTGCCGCAAATGTGCGTCCTCAAATCCGCTGGACTTGAGCCAGGCGCGCACCGGTTGCGCGGCGGAGGGGTCGCGCGCGGCGATGGCGGCCTCTAGCAGCGGACGGGCATCGCGCGGTTCGCGCTGCACTTGGTAATTGGCGGCGGCGATGGTGAGCGCTTCGGCGGCATTGCCGGCCAGATGCAACTGGAAGCGCGCTTCTTCCGCGCGATGGGTGGTGTCGCCGCGAACCTTGGCGGCAGCGAAGCGGTCCGCCAGCGCCTGCACATGCGCCGCCGCAGCGGGCAACTTGAGCGCGGTCTCGGCTAATGCCAAACGCAGCAGCAAGCCGTCCGAGGCCTCCCAATTGGCAAGCGCCTTCACGACCTCAGCAGGGCGTTTTTGATCGAGCAGAAAATCGCTCCAGGCCGCCAGCAAATAGCCATCCTCTATGCCCAGCGCCAACGCGGCGCGGTAGTATTTTTCTGCCTGATCCGGCTTCCCGCGCCAGGCTGCTACCTCACCCAACCTCGTCAACATCCAGAGCCGGTTGCCTGCGTCCTGCGTCTGGTCGAGTGCGCGCTGCAGGGTGGCGAACCCGGTTTCCATCTGGCCGCTGTACGCGTTAGCTAGTCCGATGCAGCCGCCATAAAGCGTCGAGCGGCCGAGCCTTTGCAGGGCATCGCATTCGGTCTTGGCCGCCGGGTAATTTGCCTGAACCATATAGATTGCGCCGCGCCAGGCATGCGCAGATGCAAACTCTGGATCAGCTTTTAGCGCCGCGGCAAAATCGGCCAGCGCGCCGTCAAAGTCGTGACGATACTGCTTGAGTTGCCCACGCACCACCAGCGCTGCTGGTGCCGGGCTTTGTGCGAAGGGTGCCATCACGGCATCGGCATAACCGATATAGCGCGGGTCACCGCGAGCAATGGCCAGCTCGTAGTAGCGCTCGGCTAATTTGGTGGCTGGCAACGGGTCAGTTGGGGCGTCTTTTGCGGCTGTAGTCACGGCCACGCGCAGCCCTGTCAGCTCTCGGGCGGTGGTGTCGCCGGGGCGCATGGGCAGACGTTCCAGCACCTCGGATGGATCGGTGGGAAGGCGTGGCGCTGCCAGCGCGGACGGGGAAATGAAGGCCAATCCGCAGGCAGATACCACTAAAACCTTAAAAAAAAGTGCCAACTCGTTTGAAAACATGGGTTTAACAGGGTGACATATGCTCATTTTTGAAATAAACTGCGCCTCACGTGCATTTTGGACGTACCTCACTAACCTAAACTCGCGAGTCTATACATGAAAAAGCTACTGTCGATGTTGATTGCTGCATCTTTCGCAACCGTTTCTGTGGGCGCCTTCGCTGCTGCTCACGGTGGCGCAATGTCTGATGCTGATAAAGCAAAGAAAATGGAAGCCTGCAAAAAGATGGATGCAAAAGCCGATGACAAAATGAAGGCTGAGTGCAAAAAAATGATGGATGAAGCCAAGCCAGCGGCTGCACCAAAGAAGTAATTCAACATCGTGTGTTGATTCATTTCAACACCACGCTTAAAAAATCGGGCTTCGCGCCCGATTTTTTTATCTATTTTTAGAACAATGCGTTTCGTTGCGCAATTGTTTTGAGCGCCAAGTTGCTCGGTGTGTGTTTCAACGAAAGATGTATGAACACAAGCATCCATGAGCCTCGGCGGGCTAAAGTGCCCCGTAAACCGCGCGGATGCTTGTCTTTGTTGATGTGGTTGGCGAAGCCTAAGTGGTCAACACAAATCTATACGTCTAAATTCCTCACCAACAACGCATTCGTCTCAATAAATGCGCGGCGCGGTTCAACATCGTCGCCCATCAGCGTCATAAAGGTTTCGTCGGCACTGATGGCGTCTTCAATTTGCACGCGGTGCAGGATGCGCACTTTCGGGTCCATCGTGGTTTCCCACAACTGCTCGGGATTCATCTCGCCCAAACCTTTGTAACGCTGAACGTACATGCCATCTTTTGCTTGATTGATGAGCCAATCAAGCGCTTCCCCAAAACTTTTCACCGCCAACATTTTTTCGCCGCGCTTGATATCAGCACCTTCGCGAATCAACCCGTTGAGCGTGAGTGCGGTCTTGACGATCTGTTCGTAATCACCGGTTTCAATGAACGTGTTATCAATCACAGTTTCGCGCGTATTGCCGTGCAACGTTTTAACGCAGCGCAGGCGATACGCGTCGTGTGCTTCATCTTGCTCGACCTTGATGGTAACGGTGGAGGCACCTACCGCATCACTGAGCCATACTGCGGCCTTCGACGCCGTTTCCGCCGTGCTGAGGTCGATACGCGGGCAATTCATCAGGCCACGCAAGACTTCCGGATCAAACATTCTGGACAGTCGATCAATGATGGCATCTGTCATCAGATAATCGTGCGCGATATTGCCGAGCGCTTCGCCGACAATCAATGCGGCTCCGCCACCCGGGTTAAGTACGGCATCGGCCAGCGCTTTTTTAAGTTGTGCTGATTTAAGTTCGAGCTCGTCTTTGATATACCGCTCTTCCTTGCCCATTTTGATTTTGTAGAGCGGCGGCTGCGCGATATAGATGTAGCCGTTCTCAACGAGCTGCGTCATTTGCCGGTAAAAGAAGGTGAGCAGCAGTGTGCGAATGTGCGCGCCGTCCACGTCAGCGTCGGTCATGATGATGATGCGGTGGTAGCGCAGCTTGTCGTGGTTAAAATCGTCTTTGCCGATACCCGCACCGAGCGCGGTAATGAGTGTGGCGATCTGCTCCGACGAAATAACCTTATCGATGCGCGCTTTTTCAACGTTAAGCACTTTGCCGCGCAACGGCAGGATCGCTTGAAATTTGCGGTCGCGGCCCTGTTTGGCAGAGCCGCCGGCGGAGTCACCCTCGACGATATAAATTTCACAAAGCGCCGGGTCTTTTTCCTGACAGTCCGCCAACTTGCCCGGCAAGCCCACGCCATCGAGCACTCCTTTGCGACGCGTGAGTTCACGCGCCTTGCGGGCGGCCTCGCGTGCACGCGCTGCGTCGACAATTTTGCCGCAAATGCTTTTTGCGTCTGCCGGGTTTTCGAGCAAGTACTCCGCGAGTTTCGACGCCACAACTTCCTGCACGACGGGTTGCACTTCGGAAGAGACAAGCTTGTCTTTGGTTTGGGATGAAAACTTGGGGTCCGGCACCTTGACGGACAGCACGCACGTCAGGCCTTCGCGCAAATCATCGCCCGAAGTTTCTACTTTTGCTTTCTTGGCGAAGTCGTTTTCTTCGATGAACTTGTTGATTACACGCGTCATCGCTGTGCGCAAACCCGTCAAGTGGGTGCCGCCATCGCGCTGGGGAATATTGTTTGTAAAACACTGGACCGATTCGCTATAGCTGTCGTTCCATTGCATTGAGACTTCGACGGTCATGCCATCTTTTTCACCGATCGCGTAGAAAATGCGCGGATGCAAAACCGTTTTTGAACGGTTCATGTATTCCACAAAACCTTTTACACCGCCGACATAGGCGAAGTTTTCGCTCTTACCGTTTCGCTGATCGATCAGCTCAATCTTCACGCCACTATTGAGAAACGATAGTTCGCGCAGGCGCTTGGCGAGAATTTCGTAGTGAAATTCGATGTGGGTGAACGTTTCCTTTGAGGCCATGAAATGCACTTCCGTGCCGCGCTTCTCTGTGATGCCTGTGACCGCGAGGGGCGCCACGCGATCACCATGGCGAAATTCCATTTGATGGATTTTCCCGTCGCGCCAGATACGGAGTTTCAACCATTCCGAAAGTGCGTTGACGACCGATACACCCACACCATGCAAACCGCCGGAAACCTTGTACGAGTTCGCGTCAAACTTGCCGCCGGCGTGCAGCTCGGTCATGACAATTTCTGCAGCAGAGCGTTTGAATTCGTCGTCTTCCTTGATGCCAGTTGGAATGCCACGACCATTGTCTGTTACCGAAATGGAGTTGTCGGTATGAATGGTTATTTTGATGTCGTCGCAATGTTTGGCGAGCGCCTCATCGATTGCATTATCGACAACTTCAAACACCATGTGATGTAAACCCGATCCATCGGACGTATCGCCGATGTACATGCCTGGGCGTTTGCGGACAGCTTCCAGGCCTTTGAGGATTTTGATGGAATCGGAATCGTATGCTGCTGGGTCTCTCGGTTTCGGGTCGGACATTTAGTTCCTGTTACGCGGTTTCGGTGAATAAGGTGTTCTGGTCATTTGTTGCCTATGATGTTTTTTGCGTTTAGATCCGCATCGGCATCACGACGTATTTGAAATCTTCACCGCCTAGCTGGGTGATGAGTGCGCTTGACATATTGGCTTCGCCGAGTGAGATCAGCACGTTTTCGTTCTGTAGGTGATTGAGCACATCGAGCAGGTAGGCAATATTGAACGCAATATCCATTGCGTCTTTGCTGTACTCGATAGGCAGGTTTTCTTCAGCTTCTTCATTTTCATTATTGCTGCAAATGATCGATAGCGAATCTTTGGTGAATACCAGCCTTACGCCACGGATTTTGTCGTTCGAAAGAATCGATGCGCGTTGCAATGCCCCCAGCAACTCAACACGGTTGAGCGTGAGGTGATTAGAGTAGCCGGTCGGAATTACCTTGGTGTAATCCGGAAACTTTCCTTCAACAATCTTGCTAACAATTTCTATGCCTGCAAAAGTAAGCTTTACTTGATTCTGGTGCATCTTCAAATGGATCGGATCGTCGCTCTCGTCCAGCAGCTTGATTAATTCAAGCACCGTTTTCCTTGGCAGGATCGCTTCGATCTTGCCGACCGGCTCTGGCAGCTTGTAGCTGGCCATTGAAAGACGATGCCCATCAGTTGCAACCAGACGCAAAATATTGCCGTCTGTGGAAAGCAGCACGCCATTGAGGTAGTAGCGGATGTCCTGCACGGCCATGGCAAATTGCACCAGTCCCAATACCCGTTTGAACTCTTTTTGCGGAAGGCTGAATTCCGTTGCTGCATCTTTTGCTTCGGCTATTTTTGGGAAGTCCGCAGCGGCTAATGTTTGTAGCGCAAATTTTGACTTTCCGGCTTTGATGGTCAGTCGGCTTTCCTTGATCTCCAGTGATGTATCAGCATCTGGCGCCAATGCACGAAGGATATCCTGCAGTTTTTTTGCGCCTACTGTCAGGCTTCCTGGCTTGTGCGCGGTCTCCAGCTTTGCTGTTGCCTTGATCTGTACTTCTAAATCTGTGGCCAAAAAATTGACATTGTGGTCAGTGACTTCAACAAGCACATTCGAGAGAATGGGAAGCGTGTGTCGACGTTCGACGATACCGGTTACAAATTGAAGCGGCCCCAACAGGGTGCTGTTCTTAGCTTTTATTGTAAACATGATAAATAAACCTAGTAGTAATAGATAAGGGCGAAGGATTTAGCGTTTAACTGATCAATATATTTTTAATTCAAAGACTTAAGTAACTTACAACAGCGGGTACAACGACGAGAATTGCTGTGGATCGCTGTGGACAAAATTGAAGTGGAAAAGAAAAAAGAGAAAAAGGCAGACTTATCCACATGTCATCCTGTCTTTATACGAAAGGCTTGCAATACGTTATTCATGAGTTCGTTCAAAATGATCAACCGCGCAAAATCTGCATGAGCAACGAATGATCGCGTGCAATCATCTGATCAGCCTCAACCAACTCGCGAACTTTGCGGCATGCATGCAACACCGTTGTGTGATCGCGCCCACCAAAGGCTTCACCAATTTCAGGCAGGGACATGGGCGTTAACTCTTTTGCCAAAGCCATGGCGACCTGTCTGGGGCGGGCCAGCGAACGCACCCGCTTTTTTGAATACATTTCAGATACTTTAATTTTGTAGTAATCAGCGACGGTCTTTTGAATGTTGTCGATGGAGATCTGGCGGTTAAGTACGGCTAGTAAATCTTTCAGGGCCTCTTTTGCGGCCTGAACAGATATTGGCACGTTATTAAAGCGCGTATAAGCCAGTACTCGTTTCAAGCCACCTTCGAGTTCACGCACGTTGGAGCGAATATGTTTGGCGATAAAAAACGCAACTTCTTCATCAAGCGGAATTCCTTCGCTCTCGGCTTTTTTGATAAGGATAGCGACACGCATTTCAAGCTCTGGAGGCTCAACCGAAACCGTTAGCCCCCAACCAAAGCGAGAGATAAGCCGATCATCAATGTTGGCAATTTCTTTAGGGAAACGATCGCTTGTAATAACAACTTGTTTGCCACCTTCGATTAGTGCGTTGAAAGCATAGAAAAACTCTTCCTGCGTGCGAGACTTTCCACCAAAAAACTGGATGTCGTCAATCAGCAATAAATCGAGCGTGTGGTATGAGCGCTTGAAGGCATCAAATGCTTTGTGCTGATATGCCTGCACGACATCAGTTACAAATCGCTCGGCATGGATATAGCGAATATTGGCTTTGGGATTATGTTCAAGCAGTTCGTTACCAATCGCTTGGACTAGATGGGTTTTGCCCAGACCTGTTGCGCCATAAACAAAGAGAGGGTTATAGGCTTGTCCGGGATTTTGTCCGACCTGGAACGCCGCAGCGCGAGCCAACTGATTTGCTTTGCCACCGACAAAGTTGGTAAACGTAAAGGCTGAATTTATACGGTGGCCAGCAGGTCGACCGTTTGCGATCGGCGACGAACCAACAGGAGCGGCAGCGCTGATTGCGGCATCTGACAGGTTGGATTGCTGGCCAGAAGTTAATGGTGGTGAACTGATTTCGTCCGAGGAGGGCTCGCTGATTACTTGTGCTTCAACGAGAGCTAGCTCGATCACGAACGGCCGCGCGAAATACTTTTCGCCCGCCTGTTCAATATCCGCTAGCAGCCTGTCTTTTGCCCACTGCAACACGAAGCGATTTGGCGCAAGGAGCGTAAAGTTGTCGCCATCCTGAAGAAAGGTGAGCGGCTTAATCCACGTGGTGAACTGATGTTGCGAAAGCTCCTTTTTGAAGTCTTCGACGCAGGAAAGCCAAAACGGGTGCATGAAAGGAGTGCGCAGTCTGGTATTTGAGGGAGGCGTAAAAAGGCCGGTGGTTCGGAGCGCACGAAGACGCATGGATAGAGCCAACGGATATGCGGAGAAAGGCACCCAAAAATAGATTAATGCAGATATTTTGGATGGACTGATTTTACTCTTTCCAAGTCAACTTATCCACAACCTGGGCATGTGGCGGTATTTATTCGGGAGCACAGTTATGCGTGAATAAGGCTGGAGAAAACGAATCGTTGAGCGCGGCGGCAGACAGGGCTTTATTCGCTTAACGCCTTGACGCGCAACATAAAAAAACGCGATAATGCCGAGTTCTGCCTGCCAAACATGCGGGTAGTCAAGCCAATATTTCCCAGTAATCAGATCAGTCGAGAGTAATCATGAAACGTACGTACCAGCCATCAGTCGCCCGCCGGAAAAAAACCCACGGCTTTAGAGTTCGCATGAAGACCGTTGGTGGCCGCGGCGTGATCAATGCCCGCCGCGCCAAGGGTCGTGCACGCATCGCCGTCTAGGCTTGACGCCAATTGCAACACGCCGCCGGCATTGCTCAGGGCGTGCCGACGTTAGTTCCGGACGCCCCACCGGCGGTTAGCGGTGGCTTGGGTGCGCGCACACGCTTTTGTCGCCAACACCGCTTGGTCAAACACGATGTCGAGGCGTTGCTTGGTCGTGGTGCGCGTTTAAGCCGGTCGCCGCTTGCCCTGAAGCTTCATGAAAATACGTTTGGTCAAGGTCGCATCGCAATCGCCGTGCCTAAACGGATTCTCAAGCGTGCGGTTGATCGCAACAAGGTTAAGCGGGTGATTAGAGAGCAGTTTCGTCAGCATGGTGCACGGAAGTTGCCGGTAGACATGCTGTTCACGCTCCAAAGCCAACTGACAGGACGCGGGGATATTCGCAATACCGATAAACAGGCGTGTGGCCAATTGCGCGAAGTGTTGAAGCAATTGTTGGCAGATATTTCGCGACGTTTTGGTGGTTCTGCGCAATGACGCCACCACTTACCATACACGCGACAGCCGCCGTAAAAACCACGCCTGCGGCAAGGGTTCTATTGTTTTTTGTTCGCGGATACCAATATTTACTGAGCCCATATTTTGGGTCGCAATGCAGGTTTACCCCCACGTGTTCGCACTACGCGGTAGACGCCCTGAACAAATACGGCGCAATCAAGGGTGGTTACCTGACATCGCGACGTTTGCTTCGCTGCCACCCATGGCATCCGGGTGGCTTTGATCCGGTGCCCTGACCCAAACGACGGCGGCATTCGCCGCTATTTCCTTCCTTTTTTCTTGATGAGTCTATGGATACGCAACGTCTTATTGCGCTGATCGTTTTTACCTTCTCTGGCTTAATGCTCTGGGAGGCCTGGAACAAGCACAACCATCCACCGGTTATTTCGCAACCAGTGGCACAATCGCAGTTGGCCAACCAATTGCCAGGCAGCACTGTTGAAAAGCCCCTTCCCCCCTCTGCCGTTCCTGGCGCGACAGCTCCGCCAGCGTCCAGCGTTCCACAGGCCACCGCAACAGCGGTCGGTAATACGACACCAGTAAACGGTGCACCCAAAACAGCTAGCCGCGTGCTGGTGAAAACGGATTTGCTGTCTGTTGAATTGGATACACAGGGCGGCGACATTCGTAGCGTGACACTTTTGAAGCACGTCGCCCCGGGCGACGCCAAACATGCATTCAAGCTGCTACAAGACAAGGTGGGCGCGTACTTCGTCGTCCAATCAGGACTGTTGGGGAGCGGCCTGCCGAATCACACATCTATTTGGACGCCAAGTCGCGACGTGTTTGACCTTGCCGATAGTGACAAGGTGGATGTCAGCATGACCAATAACGACACGCCGGGATTCACCGTTACCAAAACTTACACCTTCAAACGCAGTAGCTATGTGATCGATGTTCGTTACGACATCAAGAACGAGTCAGGCGCCCAGATTGTACCTAAAGCCTATTTCCAATTTCTCCGCGACGGTAATCCACCTGAGGGTGAAAGTACGGGCGATAACCCCTTTACTGGCGTCGTAACTTTTAGAGGTCCGGCGGTTTATACGGACCTTAAGAAATTCCAAAAGGTCGCATTCTCGGATATAGACAAAAACAAACAGGAGTTTGTGAAAGAGTCGTCAGATGGCTGGATCGCAATGGTGCAGCACTACTTTGTCTCGGCTTGGTTGCCGGCAGTGGGTGTAAAGCGTGAGTTCTTTACCAAAAAAGTAACGGATACGCTTTACTCCGCCGGTGTCATCATCCCGGTGCAGGCTATTGACGCTTCGGCCTCGGGTGTTGTCTCAATGCCGTTGTACGTCGGCCCGCAGGAGCAGGGAAATCTAAGTAAGCTTGCCCCAGGCCTTGATCTGGTAGTCGATTATGGCTGGCTCACCATTCTTGCCAGCCCAATGTTTTTGGTGCTTTCCTTTATCAATAATCTGGTTGGTAACTGGGGTTGGACGATTGTTTTATTTACCATCCTGTTGAAACTGGTGTTCTTCCCGCTAAACCAAAAAGCCGGGAAGTCGATGGCGCACATGAAAACGATGGCACCAAAAATCGAGGCCATGAAGGCGCGTTTTGGTGACGACAAGCTAAAAATGAATCAGGCGATGATGGAGTTGTACAAGACGGAAAAAGTAAATCCACTTGGCGGCTGCTTGCCGATTGTGATTCAAATCCCGTTTTTCATCGCGCTTTATTGGGTGCTGTTGGGTGCTGTTGAGCTGCGTAACGCACCCTGGATTGGCTGGATCAACGATTTATCCACACCTGATCCATTTTATGTTTTGCCGGTAATTATGGGCGCATCCATGTTTATTCAGACCAAACTCAATCCCGCGCCGCCAGACCCCATTCAGGCGAAGGTGATGTTGATTATGCCGTTGGTTTTTTCTGTTATGTTTTTCTTCTTTCCGGCGGGTTTGGTGCTCTATTGGACAATGCAGAATATTCTCGGCATCGGCCAGCAGTGGTACATTAATAAAACCTTCACCCCGGAAAAAGCCAAGGCAAGCGCAAAAAAATAAGGCGTTAGCCAGTAATAACTAAAATGCAAAAGCCGCGGACAGATTCGCGGCTTTTGTCATTTTTGGCGTGCTACATTCTCAGCTAACCACCAAACCGTTCCACGTGGAACATCGCATGCCGTCACCTTTATTCCCTCAAATTCCTTCCCAGCGAGCCGCGCCCACGCTAATCGCAGCCATTGCAACCGCGCCCGGCCGAGGTGGGATCGGTGTGGTCAGGGTGTCTGGCGAAGGCGTACAAACGCTGATGCAGGCGCTAATCGGACAAACAATTCAGCCTCGATTGGCGACGGTTGCGGTCTTTCGAGACCAAGATGGCAGCGTTATCGATCAGGGGATAGCACTGTATTTCTCAGCACCTCACTCCTATACGGGCGAGGATGTTTTGGAGTTACAAGGCCATGGCGGACCCGCAGTCATGCAAGGGTTGTTGCGTAGGTGTTTGTCGCTGGGTTGTCGGATCGCGCGCCCAGGCGAGTTTACCGAGCGCGCTTTCCTAAATGGAAAACTCGATCTTGCACAAGCGGAGAGCGTTGCAGATCTTATTGATGCCAGCTCTGAGGCGGCGGCCAAATCGGCTGCTTGTACCTTAACTGGTGAGTTTTCTACGCGTATTCACGAATTAACCCGGCGGCTGACAGATTTACGCATGCATGTGGAAGCGTGCATTGATTTCCCCGAAGAAGAAATTGATCCCGCAGACCGTGCGGTGCAACTTGACAAACTCCAGCAAATACGAGCCTTGCAGGCAGATTTAGCCCTGCGGGCCAAGCTAGGCGCGGTCCTTCGTGATGGCCTCACTGTTGTGCTTATTGGTTGCCCGAACGTTGGCAAATCCAGCTTGCTCAATCGTTTGGCGGGAGAGGATATTGCCATCGTCACGCCGGTTGCCGGTACTACGCGAGATCACGTTCGGGCCACGATTCACCTCGATGGGGTGCCAATTCATTTGATCGACACGGCGGGCCTTCGGGTTACCGATGACGAGGTAGAAAAAATCGGCATCGCGCGCACATGGGCGGCAATTGAAAATGCCGGGGCCGCGCTATTTATCACGGAGGCAGGGAGCGGCGCTGGCGCGGAGGAGGCTGAAATCCTCGCGCGGCTGCCAGAAAGGCTCCCAGTGATATCGGTGCGCAATAAGGTTGACCTGCTGGGCGAGGTGGATGTTTCACGTGGAACAACCGAAATAAGGTCGCTGCAAGTCTCCGCCTTGACGGGGATTGGTGTCGATGCGTTACGCGAATGGTTGCTTGCAACGGCGGGCTGGATGCCGGGCGGAGAGAGTGTATTTCTGGCCAGAGAGCGACATCTACGCGCTCTCGCAGAAGCAACTGCTCATGTGAACGTAGCGTCCGTGCTCAATCAGCAATACGAACTTTTCGCCGAGGAGTTACGGTTGGCGCAAGGTGCGCTGGCAAGCATTACCGGCGAATTTACCGCCGACGACTTACTGGGCGAAATATTCAGTCGGTTTTGCATCGGAAAATAACTAATCACGACGATACGTAAAAGCAACCGAAGGGTAGCCATTTTGGGGCCAATGACATAAAATTCGCGTCCCGCGTACGAACGCTGAACACCGAACCTAAACTTACCCCACTCTTGCCGCAAACCGATGGATTTTCAAAACAAATTTGATGTAATCGTCGTCGGCGGTGGCCATGCCGGCACTGAAGCCGCGCTTGCCAGCGCGCGTTCTGGTGCCAAAACGCTACTGCTATCGCATGCCATCGAAACGCTGGGGCAAATGTCCTGCAATCCTTCCATCGGTGGCATCGGCAAAGGCCATCTCGTTAAGGAGATCGACGCGATGGGCGGAGCGATGGCAATTGCCACCGATGAAGCAGGCATTCAATTTCGTACGCTTAATGCAAGCAAAGGCCCGGCTGTGCGTGCCACGCGCGCGCAGGCAGATCGGGTGCTTTATCGGGCGGCGATCCGGACGCGATTGGAAAATCAGCCAAATTTGTGGCTTTTTCAGCAAGCGGTGGATGATTTAATTATTGAAGAAAATAATGGAGAGCCTTTTGTGGCAGGGGCCATAACGCAAGTAGGCATTCGCTTTTATTCGAAAACCGTTGTGCTTACGGCAGGTACTTTCCTTGCCGGAAAGATCCATGTGGGGCTGCAAAATTATTCTGCCGGTCGCGCGGGAGACCCGCCATCGCTGACTCTCGCGGCGCGCTTGCGGGATTTAAAACTTCCGGTCGGTCGATTGAAGACCGGTACGCCACCACGGCTCGATGGCCGCACCATTGATTTCTCCAGGTGTATTGAGCAGGCGGGCGATCACCCTGTCCCGGTGTTTTCCTATCTGGGCAGCCGAGAAATGCATCCGCGCCAACTCAGTTGCTGGATCACCCACACTAACGAGCAAACCCACGACGCGATTCGCGCGGGCCTTGATCGCTCGCCAATGTTTACTGGTGTGATTGAAGGTATTGGGCCGCGCTATTGTCCCTCGATTGAGGACAAGATCCACCGATTTTCCGAAAAGGCAAGCCATCAAATATTTCTCGAGCCAGAAGGTCTGTCCACGCACGAGGTCTACCCAAATGGTATTTCGACCTCGTTGCCTTTCGATGTGCAGTTGAATCTGGTGCGCTCAATTGCCGGACTTGAGAACGTGCACGTTGTGCGTCCGGGGTATGCGATCGAATACGATTATTTTGATCCGCGCGGTTTGAATTCGACGTTGGAAACCAAATCGATTAAAGGCTTGTTTTTCGCAGGTCAGATAAACGGCACCACAGGCTATGAAGAGGCGGCCGCGCAGGGCATGCTCGCCGGCATTAACGCTTCGCTAAAAAGCAAAGGCCAACATGGCTGGAGCCCGCGCCGGGACGAGGCTTATATCGGGGTGCTTGTGGATGACCTGATTACCCGTGGCGTTGCGGAGCCCTACCGCATGTTCACCAGCCGCGCGGAATATCGTTTGCAATTGCGCGAAGACAACGCAGATGTACGCTTGACTGAAATCGGTCGCAAGCTGGGTTTGGTTGACGATATTCGCTGGGCGACTTTTTGCAAAAAACGTGAAAGCGTGGAGCGTGAAACAGCACGCCTGAAAGCGACCTGGGCGCATCCTGCCAAAGTGGCATCTGCTGATGCTGTGAGGGTATTGGGACAGGAAATGGAGCGCGAATATTCATTGTTTGAATTGCTGCGACGCCCGAATATTTCGCACGCAGACTTAATGTCACTGGGTGTCGGCGCGACACCTACGCTGGAGGCACCTGTCACCGAACAGGTCGAAATCGCGGCTAAATACCAAGGCTATATAGATCGCCAGCAAATCGAAGTCGAAAATAATCGCGCGCAAGAAGAGACGCGCTTACCGCACGACATTGATTATCGTAATGTACGAGGCCTCTCCAATGAGGTTCAACTAAAACTGAACCAGCACAAACCCGAAACAGTCGGGCAGGCTGCACGCATTCAGGGCATCACACCCGCCGCGATCTCTCTGTTGCTGGTCCATGTGAAGCGCGGTTTTGCTGCGTCCAGAATCGCTGCCGAACAACGGTCAGCATAAGCCACATGAGATTTAGAACATGACAGCCGCCGCGCTCATTACGCCCCCACCGTTACGTGAATTGCTTAAAGACGGTCTCGAGCAAATGGGGTTGACGCTGACTGAGGACACACAGAAAAATTTGTTGCGCTATGTTGCGCTACTCGACAAATGGAACAAGGTTTACAACCTTACCGCCGTGCGTGAACCAGAACGCATGATCGGGGTGCACATTCTTGATAGTCTTTCCATTTTGTCGCAGGTTGGAGCTGCCACGCGTTTGTTGGATGTAGGCACTGGCGGCGGACTACCTGGAATACCGTTGGCGATTGCGCTACGCGACACCGCAGCAGGTGCGCAGATAACAATGCTTGATACGATCACCAAGAAAACCACTTTTGTGCGCCACGCAATTGGCGAGCTTGGTCTTGGCAACGCGGATGTCGTGACAAACCGCGTCGAGAAATATCAGCCGTCGCAGCGTTTCGACATCGTTGTTTCACGCGCATTCGCCGAGCTGAAAGATTTTGTCGAGGGTGCCGGACATTTATGCGCCGATGACGGAAGCATGCTTGCAATGAAAGGTGTGCATCCCTTTGATGAGATTGCGCGCCTGCCAATCGGCTTCGTCGTTGCACAAGTGATCCCTCTCAACGTGCCACAAGTCGATGGTCAACGACACCTCGTTGTCATAAAAAAAACAAGTGAAAAATAAGGCGGCGATGAAGGTTTTTGCGGTCGCAAATCAAAAAGGTGGCGTGGGAAAAACATCGGTCGCCGTCAACCTTTCGGCTACGCTGGCACACTTCGGCCAGCGCGTATTGCTGATCGATCTCGACCCGCAAGGCAATGCCACCACCGGGAGCGGTGTCGACAAGAACGGCACAGAGAAAACCGTATACGGCGTACTGCTGGGCGAATATGCGGTGGTAGAGGCAAGAGTTCGCACAGAAAGCGGTTTTGATGTGCTACCAGCCAACCGCGAGCTTGCCGGCGCAGAAATTGAATTGATCAATATCGAGCGGCGAGAGTTCCGTTTGAAGGAAGCGCTTGCACAGGTGGATAACGATTACACCTTTGTCGTGATTGACTGCCCACCCGCTTTGAATATGCTGACGGTAAACGCGTTGACAGCGGCGAACGCGGTGATCATTCCCATGCAGTGTGAATACTATGCACTTGAAGGTTTAAGCGACTTGGTTGGCACACTGCGCAAAGTGAAAGCGAATCTGAATCCTGCGATTGAAATCGAAGCACTGGTGCGCACGATGTACGACCCGCGCTCCTCACTCACGACACAGGTATCGGACGAGATCAAAAACCACTTTGGCGACAAGGTGTTCGATACGGTTATCCCGCGCAATATCCGGATCGCGGAAGCGCCGTCATATGGCAAGCCGGTAATTTTGCATGACCCTGCATCGAAAGGGGCATTGGCACATTTTGCGTTTGCGAGAGAGCTTCTTGCGCGCGAAGGCATCGCGATTAAGGAAGCGGCATGATCAAACCAAAAGGGCTTGGGCGCGGCTTGGATGCACTTCTGGGCGGTGGAAAATCAAGCGCGGCACAGGAGGATGGTGTTCTGCGTGAAATCGCCATTGGCGATCTTTCACCCGGAAAATACCAACCGCGAACACACATGGACCGGCAAGCGCTGGAAGGATTGGCGCAATCCATTCAGAACCGCGGCATCGTGCAGCCGATTCTTGTTCGCGGGCTCTCAGGGGGTAAGTTTGAGATCGTTGCTGGAGAACGTCGCTGGCGCGCAGCGCAGATCGCAGGCCTCGCCACCGTACCGGCGCTGGTGCGTGAAATTGCCGATGAACATGCTTTGGGCATCGGCCTGATCGAAAATATTCAGCGCGAAGATCTCAACGCCATTGAGGAGGCCGCAGGGATCAAACGGCTGATTGAAGAATTCAAGCTGACGCACGAAACGGCTGCACAAGCGGTGGGGCGGTCACGCACTTCGGTAACGAATTTGCTGCGTCTTCTGGAGCTCGCCAAACCGGTGCAGGATATGTTGATGGAGTCCAAACTTGATATGGGCCACGCACGTGCCCTGCTCGCGCTATCCAAATCCAAACAAGTCGAGCTTGCGCATCAGATCGTCGCCAAAACACTATCGGTTCGCGATGCTGAACGGATGGTCAAATTTGAACTGGCGCCTCCAACGGTCAGTAAGACCAAGACGACTGCCGCACCAGACACGCGGCACCTGGAAAACGAGCTCGCTGAAAAACTTGGCACGAAGGTAGACGTAAAGGCAGACAAACGAGGGCGTGGCACATTAATTGTATATTTTCATAGTCTCGAACAGCTCGATGGCATTCTGGAAAGAGCCCAGCTGAAGTAATTTACGATGACTTTGTGCGGTGCAGCATGACTTCGCGGCGCAGCCCAAGGGTTTGCCAAAAAGCCGACTTCAGCTTGACCAATAAAGCGAAAAGCGGTTAAAATCCAAAGGATTGCTTGCCTCTGGACGGATACTAAATGTTGCAGTTGCGGGGCTTGTAAATGAGCTGGAATATAGGCAAACACATAAGCAAGCAAATCCGCGTAGTTCTCAAGTATCAGGCAATGGCCACGCTTTCAATAGCGCTGATTGTTGGCGGCATGGGAGGCATGCACTGGGGGTTTTCTGCGTTGCTTGGCGGCTTGGTTAGCCTGCTTGGCGGCGTAACGTACGGCGCAATGCTATCCCGGATAGGTAAAGGCTCCGCAGAAAATGCGCTGGTGGGCATGATGCGCGCGGAGTCAGCAAAGATTATGGTTATTGTTTTGTCGTTGTGGCTGGTTTTTTCAAGCTACGCTGAAGTTTTCGGTGCCGGATTTATTGGCACTTTCATTGTTACGACGCTGATTTTCTCTCTCGCTATTTTTATCCGCCAGAAATAACTGCAAATCACCATGGCTTCCGGAACAGAAACCACCGCAACATCGTACATTACCCACCATCTTACGTATAACAA
>JANOQY010000443.1:0-2582 GCA_031414995.1 Betaproteobacteria bacterium | reverse complement strand
AAAAATTGAAGCCACTCTGAAATGGCTTGAGGGAGAGAGCAATTACTTACTTACGCTGGCAGATGAGGATTATCCACCACAACTTCTTGAGATCAGTGATCCGCCACCCATTCTGTATTTGAAAGGTCGGCGCGAATTGTTGGGACAGCCCGGACTTGCCGTCGTGGGGAGTCGCAATGCAACGCCTTCGGGGCTGCAAAATGCCGAAGCATTCGCTCGCAATCTTTCAGAAGCGGGATTTACGATCATCTCAGGCATGGCGCTGGGTATTGATGCCGCCGCCCATCGCGGTGGTCTGGCAGGGGCGGGTAGCTCCATTGCTATCGTCGGCACCGGTCTCGATCTGGTGTATCCAGCGCGCAATAAGGCCTTGGCGCATGATCTTGCGGAAAATGGCCTGATCGTTTCCGAGTTCGCCTTGGGTACGCCTGCACTGGCCCAAAATTTCCCGCGCCGCAATCGCATTATCAGTGGACTCTCTCGGGGCGTGCTGGTGGTCGAAGCGGCGCTGGCCTCGGGTTCGCTCATCACAGCGCGTCAGGCGGGCGAGCAGGGCCGCGAGGTGTTCGCGATCCCGGGTTCCATTCACTCGCCATTTTCAAAAGGCTGTCATCAACTCATCAAGCAAGGTGCCAAACTGGTAGATGAAGCGAACGACATTTTGGTCGAGCTTCAATGGGGCAGTGCCAAACCTGCATCCGGCATGGCGGCAAACAAAGCCGATGACGCAGAGAGCGATCCATTTTTAATGCAGATGGGCTTTGACCCGGTATCAGTCGATACCTTGCTGGAACGCGTCAATTTGCCCACCGATCAGCTCATCGCGCGCCTGACCGAACTTGAACTCGACGGCGCGATTGCTTCCATGCCCGGCGGAAACTATCAGCGACTGCGTTGATCAAAAACGCAGCGGACATGTCAACGTGTCGGCTTGATTTCAAAGCGAATTTCGAGAATGTTTTGACTTTACGCTTGCGATAAGGGTAGAACCCTGCTTATCATTTGTCCCCTTTTGCTGGTTTTCAGATCAGCAACCCATCCGTGTTCACAACAGAAAAGTACTGAAATTCATGGGCAAGTCCCTCATCATCGCCGAGAAACCTTCCGTCGCAAACGACATCGCCAAAGCATTGGGTGGTTTTACCAAACAAAAAGATTTCTTCGAAAGCGACGAGTACGTTCTGTCATCTGCGGTGGGCCATCTCGTCGAAATTGGCATGCCCGAAGAAGAGGAAGTCAAACGCGGCAAATGGACTTTTGCACATCTGCCCGCGATTCCGACGTACTTCCGGCTAAAGCCGATTGAAAAAACCGAGGACCGCTTGAAGGGGTTGCTCCGATTGCTCAAACGCAAGGATGTGGACTCGCTCATCAACGCGTGTGACGCGGGCCGCGAAGGTGAATTGATATTTCGCTACATCGTGCAATATGCAAAGGCCAAGCAGCCGATAAAACGCTTGTGGCTGCAATCGATGACTCAGGGTTCAATACGCTCAGGCTTCAAGGATCTGCTGCCGGATGAGGCGAAATTAGGCTTGGCCGATGCAGCAGTATGTCGCAGCGAATCAGATTGGCTGGTCGGTATCAACGGCACGCGCGCGATGACGGCGTTCAACTCCAAGTCCGGCGGATTTCAGCTCACCACCGTGGGCCGCGTGCAAACGCCAACGCTTGCGATCATGGTTGAGCGCGAAGAACGCATTAAGGCATTTCGTCCACGCGATTATTGGGAAGTGCACGGCAGTTTTTCCGCAGCGGGCGGCGACTATCCGGGCCGCTGGTTCGATGAAAAATTCAAGAAGATTGACGACGACGAACACCAGCGTGCCGAGCGGCTATGGGACGAAAAGAAAGCCCGTGCCATTGTCACCAAGTGTCTCGGAAAAACCGGCATCGTTGAAGAAGAATCCAAGCCCACAACACAAGCCTCACCGCTTTTGTTTGATCTGACCTCATTGCAGCGCGAAGCTAATTCCCGTTTTGGTTTCTCCGCCAAAACTACGCTGGGGCTCGCGCAGGCGCTGTACGAAAAACACAAAGTGCTGACGTATCCGCGTACCGATGCGCGCGCACTGCCGGAAGATTACATCGAGACCGTAAAAGAGACATTGCAAGTATTGAAAGACGGCGAATACAACGTGTTCGCCAAAAAAGTACTCGACAGCGGCTGGGTGAAGCCGAACAAACGCATCTTCGACAACAGCAAGATTTCCGATCACTTCGCGATCATCCCGACCACACAAGCACCAAAGTCGTTGAACGAGATCGAAGCAAAACTTTACGACTTCGTCGTGAAGCGTTTTCTCGCCGTGTTCTACCCGTCGGCTGAGTTCCTGCAAACGACCCGCATTACGCGAGTTGAATCAGAAGCGTTTAAATCCGAAGGAAAAGTGCTGGTGAACGCGGGCTGGCTCGCTGTTTATGGTCGCGATGTCGATGATGAAACTGCAGCGACCAATCTTGCACCAGTGAAGTCTGGCGAACAGGTGAAAGCAGAAACGGTTGAAGTTAAAGCCAACACCACCAAACCACCCGCCCGCTACTCAGAGGCTACGTTGCTGTCCGCGATGGAGGGAGCTGGC
>JANOQY010000442.1:0-2820 GCA_031414995.1 Betaproteobacteria bacterium | reverse complement strand
AATGCGCGAATGGTGTCGATCGATGAAGCGCTATACGCCTTGCGGTCGCCGAGGTTGTTGGCTTTCAAAAAGAACAGCGCGGTTGCGCCGGGCAATTTGGCGGTGTACAAAATAGCCGCGTTGACGAGCGTGTAGCTATCGGTCGCGCCGAGCAAATCAATTGCAGGCACACGATTTTGCTTCGCGGCGTGTTCAATCTCCGCCCGCAACGCCCACGGGCCGCTCGCATACAAGGCCGACGTGCTAAACCGCAGCGGCGCAATTCGTGGCAACGGCTCGGCGTTGGTCAGGTCCTGCGCGCGCGTGAGATCGGCTTTCCATTCCCAATCGAGCGTGTAGGGTTGATCGATCAAACGCAATTTAGCTTCCGCTTCAAAACCAGTAAGCCGCGCCTTTACGCCTTGGTAGCGAAATTCCGGCAGGATGCCCGCAGCGCAGGCCGACTCCACCGACGTGCCATCACCACAATCCGTCACGCCGGCATTGCCTTCGGTATCGCGGTCTATCCCGGTGCGGCGCAAGGCAATAAAGTTGTCGAACCGATTGGCAAATACGCCGAGTCGTGCGGAGGATTTTCCGGATGTGCCCCATTTCCACTGCACGCCAAGATCCAGCGCGGTGGATTTTTCCTGCCGAAGATTTGTGTCACCGACTTCGTAGGCGGCCGTGGCGATGTGCGGCCCATTGGCATACAACTCGTAAAACGCCGGGCCACGCTGACTGCGGGCTACATTGCCGGTAATGCTTGTGGTGGCATCAACCTTGAACAACACCCCGGCTGAAAGACTGCTCACATTGAATGTCTTCTCCGTTGCTGCGCCGAAGCGATAAATACCGGTATTGCCTGCACCTGCAGACTCAATACGATTTTTCTCCGCCCGTGCGCCAAACGAAATTTTCCACGCATCGACCTTGATTTCCTCATACGCGAACACGGCCTGATTGCGGGTTCTGGTGGCTGGCACGAAGGCCTCTTCGCCCAAGGCCGCGAATTTGAAACTCTCGCCCTGCACGCCCACCATGCCGTTGAACTGGCCCAATTGCGCGTGCCGGATTTCAATGCGGACATCGCTTCCCTTGTTGGTAAATTGCGTGCCGATTTCGCTGCCTTCAAGTTCGACGTGCTTGTAGTCAGTGTGGCCGCCGCGTACGCTCACGCTCTCAATAATGCTGCCCAGCTTGCCGATTTCGCCCGACAACGTGGTGCGCGATTGCTTCATATCGATGGTCACATCGGCCTCTGCAATTACGCCGTAACGTGTCTTGTATTCGGATTGCGATACACCGAAATAGCCGCGATCAAATGTAAACGACCCGCCAATTGCGCCACCTTTACTGCGGCTGGCGGAATTGACGATGCGATCTCCCAACCCTGCCGACGTGGGCACCTTGTAGTTATCGGTGTCGCGATGAAAGCCATCGGCGTGCAGCGCGAACTGGCCGTTGCCGCCCTCAAACAATGCCGAATAGCCGCGCTCTTTCTCCGCGCCACCGAAACGCGTCTCGACGGCGCCACCAAACCCTTTGATCGCCTCGCGCGGGATGCGGTTATCGATCACATTGACCACACCGCCAATCGCAGTCCCGCCATATAGCAACGCGCCCGGACCGCGCAGCACCTCGACGCGCTCGATGGCGAGCGGATCGATGCTGGGATTGTGGTCAACGCTCACGCTGGATGCATCAAACGAGGCCCCCGCGTTGCTGAGGATGCGAATGCGGTCGCCATCCAGCCCGCGTATCACCGGTCTGCCGGCATTCGGGCCAAAAAACGAATTTGACACGCCGGGCATGCCATTGAGCGTTTCGCCCAGTGTCGTGCCACGCTTCAGGAACAATTCCGGACCGGCCAGCACCGATACGGGCGCAACAATATCGGCATCTTTCAGTGGATTGCCGATGACGACGATGGGGTCAAGTTTCTTCGGTTCTGACGCCAATATGGCATCGTTTACGGATTGCGCAGACGCGCCGGTGGCAAGCAGCAGCGCAGGGCTTAACGTTAGCGCGGAAAAGCGGATTTTGGACAGCATGGGAATTCCAATCGCAAAAGCACAGGATCAGGTCGCCGCAACATGCGGGACCGCCAAAAACAAACAGTGCGTTAGATGCGCGGAGGGGCGCGGGCGAGGAATTGCTTGAACGGTGTTGCGGGAGGTGCCGATGCGAGACAAGCAGAAATCTTATTGGCAGGCGGCAACACCGCAGGAATGACCTGCAAACCAGTGCCAGCATGACTATCGAGCGCAAATGCCGCGCTCCATTCGTCGCAACCCAACCCTTGCTCATGGCCGAAGATACTGGACAACAGGTTTGCCGCATTGGTGCTGGACGATAGTGTCGATACGGCGTGAGTGGGATGCGCGGCCTGAGCATGCGCGACCGCATGCAAGGGCACCACGAAAAGCGAAGTCAGTTGCGCAACGAGCAGCAGCCATGCAGCCAGCCGCGCGCGTAGCTGGCGGCGGGTGTGGCTTGATCTGCTGGACGAGGTGTTGAACATGCTGGAGGGCGCTAGACGGGTAAGTTCGTTATTGCAACAGTGTAGCGCGAAACATGGTCAGACGCTATGGGGAAATTTGCATATTTTTAGCAAACTCTATATTTGGCGGGCTTTGGCGGGCATTATTTGCCTGGGAGGCACGCCAATGCTAGTGTTTGACAAAATTTCTCTATGACGGCGCACTACTCCTTAAACTTGTAGTGCGTTGCGTTCAGGTAAGCGGCAATCGCCGTTTCGTCGTCCGGGAATAATCCAAGGCTCAGTTCGCTGTTGCAGCGCGCCACTTGCGACAGCAATTTGCTCTTTGTTGTAACCCG
>JANOQY010000441.1:0-8121 GCA_031414995.1 Betaproteobacteria bacterium | reverse complement strand
AAAAAAGGATTGGTCGAACAACTTTATCGTCCAGTGCGCTGGGTTGAAACGATTCAGGCAATCGCAACCGGCGGCGCACTTGCTGTCATTGAATGCGTTCCAGGCAAGGTATTAACTGGTCTCAACAAGCGTATAGATGCGCAACTCCATTGCCTTGCCATAACCGACACTGCCACGCTGATTGCAGCGATCGACGCGACCCGTTAAAAGGAATACGAACATGCAACCATTAGAAGGGCAGATCGCATTGATCACTGGCGCATCGCGTGGAATAGGCGCTGCGATCCTTGATGCACTCGCTATCGCTGGGGCAAAAGTGATCGGCACGGCGACCACAGAGGCGGGCGCATTGGCTATTCAACAGCGGATCGCTGATGCCGGCCATTTCGGGACTGGGCTTGTTCTGAATGTTTCGGATGGCGCGCAATGCGATGCCGTCGTGAAGGATATTGAAGCGAAGTTCGGTGCAGTTTCAATTCTTGTAAATAACGCCGGCATCACCCGCGATACATTATTGATGCGTATGAAAGACGAGGATTGGCAGGCGGTTATCGATACCGACCTGACATCGGTGTTTCGTTTATCGCGTGCTGTCATCAAATCCATGATGAAGGCGCGCACCGGACGCATCATCAGCATTGGTTCGGTTGTCGGCGCAATGGGTAATGCGGGGCAGGTGAATTACGTCGCTGCCAAAGCGGGACTGGTCGGATTCACCAAGGCGCTGGCTCGCGAAGTAGGTAGTCGCAATATCACTGTCAATTGCGTTGCCCCGGGTTTTATCGAGACCGACATGACCAAAGCGCTTGCCGAGCCGCAGGTGGCAAAACTGGTGGAGAACATTCCGCTCGGTCGTCTTGGGCACGCAAACGATGTTGCCCAAGCGGTACTGTATCTGGCGACGGCCGGTGCGGCTTACGTAACGGGCAATACCATTCACGTCAATGGCGGCATGCACATGGATTGAGCTGGCAAGGACGATCAAGTTTACCGTCTCAGTATTTGGTAAAATAACGTTGTTAAATTTCATACCCCTGTTGGAGGAAGTAGCAAATGGATAACATCGAAGCTCGCGTTAGAAAAATTGTGGCGGAACAACTCGGCGTTGCCGAGGCCGACATCAAGAACGAATCCTCGTTCGTCGAAGATCTTGGTGCGGATTCGCTCGATAACGTCGAGCTTGTTATGGCGCTAGAAGAAGAGTTCGAAACCGAGATTCCTGATGAAGCTGCCGAAAAGATTACGAATGTGCAGCAGGCAATTGACTTCATCAACGCGAATTTGAAGAAATAATTCGCCTCACTCGGACCGTTAATCCAGTCATTGGCTGTCTTAGCGGTCCGCCGTTTCCCAAATCACTTTTTCGAATATGTCAAAACGACGCGTTGTTATCACGGGTCTCGGAATTGTCTCGCCGGTGGGCAACGGTATTGCCGAAGCGTGGGATAACACGATCAACGGGCGCGGTGGCATCGGCCCCATCACGCATTTCGATGCGAGCTCGCTTCCAACGCGGTTTGCCGGCGAAGTAAAAAACTTCAACGCTGCAGACTGGATGTCGGCCAAAGAAGTCAGGCGTATGGATACGTTTATCCATTTCGGCATTGCCGCTACCAAAATGGCGATAGATGACGCTGGCTTGGTGGTGACTGAGCAAAACGCCGAGCGCATTGGCGTGAATGTCGGCTCAGGCATCGGCGGATTGCCGATGATTGAGGACAATATTCGCGAGATGATCGCGAAAGGACCGCGCCGGATATCCCCGTTTTTTGTGCCAGGGTCTATCGTAAACATGGTCGCTGGCATGATCTCGATTCTTTACGGCTTCAAAGGCCCGAACGTTTCGATGGTATCGGCTTGCACAACCTCAACACATTGCATCGGTGACGCCGCGCGTTTTATTGAGTATGGCGATGCCGACGTCATGATCGCGGGCGGCTCAGAGGCGACGGTTTGTCTGGCTGGTATTGGCGGGTTCTGTGCGGTGAAGGCGCTTTCTGAGCGCAATGATTCGCCGGAAACGGCCAGTCGACCATGGGATAAGGACCGCGATGGCTTTGTGCTGGGCGAAGGTGCCGGTATTCTGGTGCTTGAATCGCTTGAACACGCGACTGCGCGTGGTGCCCGCATTTATGGCGAACTGGCGGGAATGGGCATGAGTGCTGATGCCCATCATATTACCGCGCCGAGTATGGATGGTCCGCGTCGCGGCATGTTGAACGCCCTCAAAAATGGTGGCGTGAATGCCGATGAAGTGGACTACATCAATGCGCATGGCACCTCCACACCACTCGGCGACAAAAACGAAACCGATGCCATGAAGGCCGTATTTGCGGAGCATGCATACAAGATGGTGGTCAATTCGACCAAGTCGATGACCGGCCATTTGCTGGGTGCTGCGGGCGGGATTGAAGCCGTCTTTACGTCGCTGGCCATACATCATCAGATTTCGCCGCCGACCATCAATATTTTCAATCAGGATCCAGAGTGTGATCTTGATTACTGCGCCAACACAGCGCGCGAAATGAAGATCGACGTTGCGCTCTCCAATTCTTTCGGGTTTGGCGGCACTAACGGTACGCTGGTGATCAAGAAATTTGTTTAGGCCGGATATTGTTCCGCCATATGTGCCGTTGCTGAAACGATGAAACGACTTTTGCTCGCCCTGATTGGATTGGCATTGGCGATAGTGGCAGTCGTTGCGGGCTGGTTTTATTTCTACGCAAACACACCCTTATCTCCACCGCAATCGCCGTTTGAATTCACGGTCAGGCAGGGGACATCTCTTAAAAGCCTCTCCAGACAGTTAACTGACGCCAATCTGTTGCCCGAAGCGCAGAGTTTCTGGCTGCTAGGTCGTGCGATGAGTCAGGCGACGGGAATCCAAGCTGGCACCTATCGGCTTACCGCACCGTTGACGCCGCTAGCCTTGTTGCAAAAACTTAATGATGGTGACGTCGTCACCGTTGCGCTTACATTTGTGGAGGGCATCACCTTTGCAGAAATGCGCGAGAAACTCGAGAGCGTCGGTGAACTGAAAATCACCTTGAAAGGACTCTCGAACGGCGATGTGCTCAAGCAAGTGGGTGCTATTGAATCCAGTCCGGAAGGGTTGTTTTTCCCTGACACTTACCGCTTTTCTGCGGGCACGTCCGATCTTGATCTGCTCAAGAAAAGTTACCGGATGATGCAGCAAAAACGCGCGGAGGCCTGGGCGCAACGAGATGCCAATTTGCCCTACAAGAATGAGTACGACGCGCTCATCATGGCGTCAATCATCGAGAAGGAAACCGGTCGGGCGGAGGAACGGCCTTTGATCGGTTCGGTATTCACCAATCGCCTGAAGATCCCGATGCGCTTGCAGACCGATCCCACGGTGATCTACGGCATGGGCCAGCGGTTCGACGGCAACATTCGCCGACGCGATCTGACCACCGATACGCCCTACAACACCTATACACGCGACGGCTTGCCGCCGACACCAATCGCCATGCCAGGTTGGGGTTCGCTGCTGGCCGCGGTCAAGCCCGCACAATCCGACAAGCTATACTTTGTTGCGAAGGGGGATGGTAGTCATTATTTCTCCCGCTCGCTGGATGAGCACAATCGCGCTGTCGCCAAATTTCAGCTTGGAAAATAGCATGCCCGGTAAGTTCCCAGGAAAGTTCCCAGGAAAATTCATCACGCTCGAAGGTATCGATGGTGCAGGCAAGTCCTCGCATCTGACCTTCATTGCGGAGCGAATCAGCGCGCGCGGCATTGAGGTCATTACTACTCGCGAACCCGGCGGCACAGCCTTGGGGGAAAAAATTCGCAGCATTGTGCTCAATGAAAAGATGCACGGCGACACCGAGACCCTGCTTATGTTTGCATCCCGAACCGAGCAACTCGCAGAGATCATTGTGCCTGCGCTCAAACGAGGTGCGTGGGTGCTGTGCGACCGTTTTACCGATTCCACGTTTGCATATCAATGCGGTGGGCGCGGCATGCCAAAATCGCGGATTGCCGTGATGGAAAATTGGGTGCACGGGGATTTACAGCCGGACCTTACGTTGATTTTTGATGTCCCGCTGGAAGTGGCACGAGAACGGCTCGCCAACGGAGCTGCCACACCCGATAAGTTCGAACGCGAGCAAAGCGATTTTTTCTTTAGTGTTCGTGCCGCATACCTCGAACGGGCGATGCAATTTCCACAGCGTATCAAGGTCGTCAATTCAGCGCGCAGTTTGGCCGATATCCGAGCCGAACTAACCACTTTGATCAACGCAATATGACCATTGAGATGCTGCCTTGGCATGACGCACCTCTGCGTGAACTCCTTCAGCGACGTGAAAAGCTGCCGCATGCCTTGCTGCTGTATGGTCGGCAAGGCATCGGCAAAGTACCGTTCGCGCGCGCAATTGCTCAATCGTTGTTATGCGAGGCACCAGACCATGTCGTGGCGTGCGGCGTTTGCGATGCCTGCGGTTGGTTCTCTCAGGGCAACCACCCTGATTTTCGTGAGTTGCTGCCGGAATCTTTGACCGATGATGAAGCCGATGCGGACGCGCCCGCTGATTTGGATGCCAAGGAAAAAAAGAAGAGTAAAGAGATTAAGGTCGAACAAATTCGCGGCATTGCCGATTTCATGACGCTATCCACACACCGCGATGGTTTCCGGGTGCTCCTGATTCATCCAGCCGAAACGCTCAATGCGAATGCGGCCAATTCACTGCTGAAAACGTTAGAAGAACCGCCTCCGCGCACCTTGATTTTGCTGGTCACCGATCAGGTTGGCCGTCTGCTCGCCACCATCAAGAGTCGCTGCCAGCGGGTATTGGTGCCCTCGCCAGATGAAGAGAGCGCCTTGGCATGGTTGAAGGCGCAAGGCATCGCTGACGCGCAGGATGCACTGTCGGCGGCCGGCGGCGCGCCGCTGGATGCGGTTGCATTTGCAGATCCGGACTATCAAACGCAGCGAAAGGCATTTGTGAAGGTACTTGCCGATACCGATGCAGATCATCTTGCCACCGCGCAATCGCTTGAGAAAAGCGATCTGATGAATGTCGTCACCTGGTTGCAAACGTGGGTGAGCGATGTCGCGCTGGCACGCCTGACGGGCGAAGTGCGACACCACCATGACCAGAAGGTCGCCATTTCTCGAATTGCGACACGGGTTCATTTGCCGGCATTGTTTCGTTATGAGTCGCAATTGCGTCAGGCGCGTCGCGCAATCCACCATCCGCTGAACGCAAGACTTTTGCTCGAACAATTGCTAATATCCTATTCGCAGGCAATCTCTTCTGCCCCACGCGTACCCTAAGCCATGCCCGATACCAACATCACTCCGATCAAGCGTCCCGACGTCATCTCCCTGAATCTCAAGGGCAAGAGCGCGCTTTACGCCGCCTGGATGCCGTTGCTGAAAGGTGGTGGCCTGTTTATGCAGTCGACCAAAGATCACAAGTTGGGCGATGAAATTCTGCTGGTGCTGACTTTTCTCGATGAAGTGACCAAGATTCCGCTATCGGGAACGGTCGCCTGGATCAATCCGGCGCATGCACAGGGCAACCGTCCGCAAGGTGTCGGGATTCGCCTGCCAGACAGCGAAGTCGGCAAGGATTTGAAAAAGAAAATCGAAGGAATTTTGGCACCCGTTGCCAAGTCTGACCGGGCGACCCACACGCTTTAGCTTTCTCAGCTAGACGATACTTTCTTTCGACGCACGGTCCAGCCATTTTTCATTGTTAGGTGGCACAAAGCCCTGCATGCGCGCAATCAGCCTAGTTAAATCAGTATCCACAATCAAGCTGTCGCGATGCGCGTCGCGCAACAGACGTTGGTCTCTTGCATGATCGAGAAACTGCACGAGGTGATTGAAGAAACCGGATACGTTCAGCACACCCACCGGCAGCGAATGATAGGCGAGTTGTTGCCACGTCAGTGCTTCAAATAGTTCGTCCAGCGTGCCGTAGCCGCCGGGCAGGGCGATGAATCCATCGCACAGGTCAGTCATCAGCGCTTTGCGTTCATGCATCGTTTCGACCACATGCATCTGTGTCAAGCCCGCATGGCCGACTTCTTTTTCCATGAGCTTTCTGGGGATGACGCCAACCACCTCGCCACCTGCCGCCAGACAGGCATCAGCCGCAATCCCCATCAGCCCGACATGACCACCGCCGTAGATCAGCCGGATATTATTGTGGGCAAGCGTGGCACCGAGTTCTGCGGCAGCAAGTTTGAAGGCAGGGTCCACGCCTGGACTTGAGCCGCAAAACAGGCAGATTGAACTGAGAGGTTTCTGATTGTTTTCCATCCGCTAATTATACCGATGGCTATCAGCGCGACTCGCGGGAATGCCATAATTGCTCCATGTTTATCGACTCCCATTGCCATCTGGATTTTCCAGAGCTCCTCGCTGATCGCGCCAACGTACTCGCGCTCATGCGACACAACGCCGTCACGCATGCACTCACCATTTCCACGACGCTGCAAACGTTTCCCACTGTGCGCGCAGTGGCGGAGGCAAATGAAAATATTTGGTGTTCGGCAGGCGTACATCCGGATGAGCAAGTCGATGATCACGAGGCCTCGCTGGAGGAATTACTCGCGATGGCGGACCATCCGAAAGTGGTCGCCATCGGCGAAACCGGCCTTGATTACTATCGACTTCCCGAGCCGCTTGATTGGCAGCGCGAGCGATTTCGCGTCCATATTCGCGCCGCAATTGCCACCGGCAAGCCGTTGGTTATTCACACCAGGAATTCCCACGCCGATACTTTGCGCATCATGCAGGAGGAAGGCGCTGCCGAGGTTGGTGGTGTCATGCATTGCTTCACTGAAGTGCAGGAAGTTGCCGACGCGGCGATGGCGATGAATTTCTACATTTCGTTTTCGGGCATCGTCACGTTCAAAAACGCGAAAGACCTGAAGGAAGTGGCGAAAAATCTGCCGCTGGATCGCATGCTGATCGAAACCGATTCGCCATATTTGGCACCAGCGCCATTCCGCGGCAAGATGAATCAGCCGGGATACGTGAAGCATGTGGCGGAGCATATTGCAGAGTTGCGAAGCGTTTCGGTGGAGGAAATAGCGGAAGCCACGGCGAGGAATTTTTTCACGCTCTTTAAGCACGCCAAGCCGGTATGAGCGGCATGCCTGGCTTTGCGGTTATTTACCGCTGGCGATTAAAAGCCGGCATGGAAGCGCAGTTTGTCGACGCATGGTCGCGAATGACGGAATTGTATGTCGCGCACAGGGGAGGCCTTGGTTCGCGATTGCATAAAGGGCCGGACGGCATTTGGGTTGCGTATGCACAATGGCCCAGTGCGCAGGCAAGAGCAGTGGCATTCGCTGGGGAATCGCTGGATCCGATTGCGGGCGTACGCATGCGAGAGGCAGTGGCAGAAGCCTTTGAGGAAATTCTGCTCGAGTCGGTTGCTGACTATTTGATCCTCCCGCCTGAATAAGTGATGAAACTCTAGCACTGGCGCTATCCTCAGGCCAAAAATGCTCCAAACACCCCGTCAATACAAGAGTTTGTCTTTTTATTGCCAGTGAAGCCTCTCCTGTAACATTCCGCAAACGAAAATACGGAGCGATCATCATGTCCGAAGTCATGCGTAGTTTTATTGGTGTTGCGTTGCTGATTGGCATCGGCGTCTTGCTCTCGATGAATCGCAAAAGTATTCGCTGGCGCACGGTGCTCGCGGCACTTGCCGTGCAGATGGCCATTGGCGCGTTTGTCCTTTTTATTCCTTTCGGCAAAGACGCGCTCACCACCATCGCTGGTGGTGTCACCCATGTTCTCGAATACGGCTTCAAGGGCACCGAGTTTCTGTTTGGGGGGCTGGTTTCGCCGAAGATGTTCGAGCTCTTTGGCGGCGGGGGCTTTGTGTTTGCGTTTCGCGTGTTGCCGAGCATCATCTACGTGACTACGCTGATCGCGGTGCTTTACTACCTCGGCGTGATGCGCTGGATCATTACTATTCTAGGCACCGTTTTCCAGAAGCTGCTCGGCGTATCGAAAATTGAATCCTTCTGCGCTGTGACGACGATTTTCCTTGGGCAAAATGAAATGGGCGCGGCGGTGAAGCCCTTTATCAGCAAGCTCAAAGGCCCGGAGATTTTTGTCATCATGAC
>JANOQY010000440.1:0-2863 GCA_031414995.1 Betaproteobacteria bacterium | reverse complement strand
CAAGTTTTCTCGCCTTTGGCCAGCACGGTCGAATGCATCTCCATTGCACGTTTGCTTTGCCGCGTGAAATCCATCGAGGCCAAGTTGTGACAGTTGCGGCACTCCAACGAATTATTGGCTTTAAGGCGTACCCATTCGTGCTGCGCAAGTTCGAGCCGGTTACTGACAAATTTTTCGCGGGTGCTGATTGTGCCGAACAGATGCCCCCAGACTTCCTTGGAGGCCTGCATCTTACGGGCGATCTTGTCGGTCCAGTTGTGTGGCACATGACAATCGGGACACGTCGCGCGTACGCCGGAACGGTTGGTGTAGTGAATTGTTGGCTGCAGTTCGGCGAAGACGTTGTCGCGCATCTCGTGACAGCTGGTGCAGAAGGCTTCGGTATTGGTGATTTCCAGCGCCGTATTGAAGCCGCCCCAGAAAATAATCCCTGCGATGAAGCCACCGATGGTCAAAAAGCCAAGTGAAAAGACTTTGCTCGGCGTCGATAACGTGATCCAGTATTTCCAGGCGAACGCCCTCAGGCGCGAGAATCTTGAGGCGGTGTTCATTTTTTCGCACTCTTCTTCACGGCCATGGCCTTCTCGGCGTCGATAAAGGTATTTTCCACCGGGACCTTCACGTCCATCTGCGGTACATGACACTGCGTGCAGAAATAGCGGCGCGGCGAAATCTCGGAGCGAAAGTTGCCGTCGCGATCCATGAAGTGCGTCACGCTCACCATGGGTGCCTGGCTGTCGGGTACACGATCACGGCCGTGGCAGCTCATGCATTTATTGAAATTGCGATCTACCTGATAATTTTCGATCTGGTGCGGAATCACCGGCGGCTGCATCGCAAAAGCACGACCACGGCGGATGTCATCGTTGATCATCTTCGGCATCAACGGTGTCGCCACTTCCTTATCGAGCGGAGCGGCACCACGCAGGCCGCGCGGATGACCGTCAACGACTTGTGCAACAGCGGAAATGACCAAACAAGAGAACAGCAAAGCGAATATTTTTTTCATCAAAGTTCTCCTCAAACCGCGACGATTTTTACGGCGCACTTCTTGAAGTCCGTTTGCTTGGAAATCGGATCGGTGGCATCGAGCGTGACTTTGTTGATCAACTGCGAGGCATCGAACCATGGCACAAAAATCAAGCCTTGCGGCGGCTTGTTGCGACCACGTGTCTCAACGCGCGAACGCATTTCACCGCGCCGCGAAACCACTTTGACTTCCGAGCCGCGCCGAAGATTGAGCTTCTTCGCATCTTCTGGATGCATAAACACCACCGCATTTGGGAACGCTTTGTACAGCTCCGGCACACGCCCGGTCATCGAGCCCGAATGCCAATGCTCAAGTACCCTGCCCGTCGATAGCCAGAATGGGTAGTCGACATCCGGCTCTTCCGGCGCTGGTTCATAGGGCAACGCGATGATGTTAGCGCGGTGATCGGCATTACCGTAGAAATCGAAACCGCTGCCAACTTTCGCATACGGATCAGCGCCTTCGCGATAACGCCATTTGGTTTCTTTGCCGTTCACCACTGGCCAGCGCAGGCCTGGGACTTTGTGGTATTCGTCGAACGGTGCCAGATCGTGGCCGTGACCACGTCCAAACTCGGCGTACTCTTCAAACAGCCCTTTCTGCACATAAAAACCAAAGGCTTTCGATTCATCGTTCGCAAACCCTGCTTCGATCTGCGACGCAGGGAACTTGTTCGTCGTACCATTGGCAAACAGAATCTGGAACAGCGTCTTGCCACGCGTCTCGGGCGCTTTTGCGAGCAATTCTTCCGGCCATACATCTTCGACCTTGAAGCGCTTGGAAAACTCCATCAACTGCCAGAGATCTGACTTCGACTCGCCTGGCGCAGTCACCATCTGATGCCAGAACTGCGTGCGGCGCTCAGCGTTGCCGTATGCGCCCTCTTTCTCCACCCACATGGCTGTCGGCAAAATCAAATCAGCAGCTTGTGTCGTCACCGTTGGATACGCGTCCGATACCACCACGAAGTTCTCCGGATTGCGATAGCCCGGCAAGCCTTCGCCCATCATGTTTGCCGCCGCCTGCATGTTGTTGTTGACCTGTACCCAATAGCAATTGAGCTTGCCGTCTTTAAGCATGCGGTTCTGCAGCACCGCGTGGTAGCCGGGTTTGTCCGCAATCGTGCCGGGCGGAATTTTCCAGATTTCTTCGGCCTTGGCGCGATGCTTGGGATTAGTCACAACCATGTCGGCCGGCAAGCGATGCGAAAACGTGCCGACTTCGCGTGCTGTACCGCACGCGGATGGCTGACCCGTGAGCGAGAACGGTGAGTTGCCGGGTGTCGAAATTTTCCCGACCAGCAGATGAATGTTATAGACAAGATTGTTGGCCCAGACGCCGCGCGTATGCTGGTTGAAACCCATGGTCCAGAACGAGACGACCTTGACCTTCGGGTCGGCATACAACTCGGCCAGCGCCTTGAGTTTCTCGACCGACACGCCGGACAGCTTTGATACCGACTCTGCCGTATAGGGCTTGACGTAATCGCGAAATTGCTCGAACGTCATTGGAGACATGTCGTTCGCCTTGGCCGCGTTCTTCGCCTTCTTTTCCAGCGGATGCTCGGGACGTAGCCCGTAGCCAATATCTTCAGTACCGCGCTTGAACGTGCAATGTTTGGCAACGAAATCCTTGTTCACGCGGCCGGTCTGGATAATGTGATTGGCGATGAAATTCAGCAACGCCAGATCGGTCTGCGGTTTGAAAATCACCGGCAGGTCGGCCAGATCAAAGCTGCGATGTTCGAACACTGACAGCACCGCCACCTTCACCGCTGGCGTCGACAGTTTGCGGTCAGTGATGCGCGACCACAGGATCGGATGCATCTCCGCC
>JANOQY010000439.1:0-3167 GCA_031414995.1 Betaproteobacteria bacterium | reverse complement strand
TCCTGATAGAGCGTGCCGCCAAATGCGACATTCAATAGCTGCAAACCACGACACACGCCCAACACCGGCTTGCCGACACGGCCGAACGCAGCAACCAGTGCTTTTTCGTATTCATCACGCACGCGGTCGCCTGCCCATTTTTCTTGCAAGGGCGTTTCGCCGTAGCTACCCGGCCATACGTCCGAGCCACCTTCGAGCACCAGCCCATCGAGCCATTGCGCGTAATGGTCAAGCGTCACCTCACCTCGCTGCGTCTCGCCGACAGGGCTTGGAATCATCACGGCCAGCGCACCGCTGGACATCACCCAATGCGCGATCGATTGCTCAACGTACTGCAACGTTTTGCCGGTGAAGATCGGACGATTCGGATCGGCATGAAAGAAGCACGCCGAAATCCCGATCTTCAGCCGTTGTTCGGTATTGTTCACCGCCTTACATCGCCTGCGTAAAGAGGCGCTCGAAATCCGCCGCGACGCATGGGCGCGGATTGGTTTGGTGGCAAATATCGGCCGTTGCGATCTCGATCATGCGCGGTAGGTGTTCGGCTTTGACGCCAACAGCCGAAAGATTGGGAGCGATGCCAATCTGCTGTTTGAGCGTCTTTAGCCAAGGCACAAATGCCGCACCATTTGCAGCACCGACCGCATGCGCCAGTTCATCAAATTTGGCGGGCACAACTTCCAGATTCCACGCCATCACCGTATCGATCATCAATGCATTCGCCAAACCGTGGTGCATATCGCACACAGTGCCCAACGCATGCGCGCACGAGTGCACCGCCCCCAAATCCTTCTGGAACGCGATGGCACCCATCATGGAGCTCATCATCATGTCCGCGCGCGCCTGCAGATTGCCGGGTTCGCGCACGGCCGTGGCCAATGCCCTCGCTGCGATTCGCGTGCCCTCCAACGCAATGCCATCGCACAGCGGGTGATACGCAGGCGTCAAATAGCTTTCAACGTTGTGCGTCAGGGCATCCATGCCGGTGGCGGCGGTAACATTTGCGGGAAGGCCGAGCGTCAGTTCGGGATCGGCGAGTACAACGCTTGCAAGAATTTTCGGTGAGAAAATCACCCGCTTGATATGTGATGCCTCTTCGCTGATCACACTGCTGCGGCCAACTTCGCTGCCAGTACCAGACGTAGTCGGCAGTGCCACAAAATGCGGCAACGGGTTGACGATATCGCGGACCGTTGGGTGATCCCATACATACTCCATTACGTCACCCGGATGCGTCGCCATCAGCCCGACCACCTTGGCCACGTCCAACGCCGCACCACCGCCAATGCCGACCACACAATCGGCCTGATGCGCCTTGTAGGCGGCTGCACCATTCATCACCTGACTGCCAGTCGGGTTGCCCCAAATGCCGGCATAAACGGCGGGTGACAGGCCAGCCACCGAAAGGCCCGCGCTGATTTCAGCGATCAGCGGCAGTGCTGCCAAGCCTTTGTCTGTGACGATTAGCGGGCGCTTCAATCCCATGCTATTCAGATGTTCACCGAGCAGCTTGCGCGCGCCTGCGCCGAAGTGGATGGTGGTGGGAAAGGAAAATTTTGTGATGGTCATCAGTTGATCTCAGTGTTGTGGCGTTTATTCGTATGTTGATATTTTGTGAAACTCTAGTACTGGCGTGCTTTCTCAGGCATTTATGCTTCGGAAGGCCCGTCAAATGGCGTTCTACGATTTTTATTATTCCTACGTCCGGACTTAAATGATCTCAAAGTACCGCTTCAATTCCCAATCCGTTACCCCATCGAGCCACTGGCGCCACTCCCATTCGCGCGTCGCCGAAAAGTGTTCAACAAAATCATCGCCCAGCCAATCGCGTGCAACGGCGGATTTCTGAAAATTACGCGTCGTTTCAATCAATGTTCGCGGCGCGCGGGCAATATTTTCAGCGCCCTGATTGGTGCCGGTAATCGGTGGCGCGGTCAGCTTCAGTCCTTTTTCAATGCCGTGCAAACCAGCCGCCAGCACTGCTGCCATCGCCAAATACGGATTCACATCAGCACCGGGACAACGCGTCTCTAGCCGCGTCGCCTTCGGGCTTCCTGCGATCACGCGAAAACTCGCGGTGCGATTATCGAGGCCCCAAGTTGGCTTCACCGGTGCCCAAAATCCATCGACCAAACGCTTATAGCTGTTGATCGTTGGCCACATCATCGGCCCGAATTCCATCAGGCACGCAACCTGACCCGCGAGGTAACTTTCAAACAGCCTGCTCATCGAGCGAGAGTTTTTCGCGTCGTAAAAAAGATTCTTTTTGCCATCCGACATGCTTTGATGGATGTGCCCGCTACAACCCGGTAACTGCGCATTCCATTTCGCCATAAAGCTCGGCATGATGCCGAAACGCGAGCCGATTTCCTTGGCACCCGTCTTAAATAAAATTGCGCGATCAGCTGCTTCCAACGCTTCGCTGAACTGGATCGCTACTTCATACACCCCCGGCCCGGTCTCGGTATGCAGGCCTTCGATCGGCACGCCGAACATTGGCATTTCATCCATGAGCGCTGAAAAAAATTCACGCCGATGGTTCATGCGCAACAAGGAATAACCAAACATGCCGGGCGTAATTGGCTCAGGCGCGACACCTTTTTTTGCGGCCCACGACTGCGGCGTTTCGGCGAAGTTAAACCACTCGAATTCCATGCCGCACATCGGCATCACGCCCAATTTTTCAGCGCGCTTCAAGACGCGCTTCAAAATTTGGCGCGGACAAACCGGGTAGGGGTTGCCATCCGGCGTGACACATTCGCCGAGAAAAAAATCGACGCCGCCATCCCACGGCACCTTGCGATGCGTATCCAGATCGAGCCTTGCGGTGACGTCCGGAAAACCGTGCTGCCAGCCGGTGATTTTAGTGTTGTCGTAGCAGTTGTCGCTCGAATCCCAGCCGAACAGGACATCACAAAATCCGAAACCGCCCTCGGCTGCGCCAAAAAATTTATCCTTGTGGAGATATTTGCCACGAAGGACGCCGTCGATGTCCGACACCGCAACTTTGACTTTGCCTGCGCCGGATTTTTTGATCGCGTCCAGCGCGGGATGTATCTTATTTTTTGTGGCCATGACGTCTCCTTTGAGCGTTGCCCAACAATTACTTACAACGAGGGCTTGCCATTCGCAATACCCATCTCAGCTAGCGTATCCGCCACCGCATT
>JANOQY010000438.1:0-3275 GCA_031414995.1 Betaproteobacteria bacterium | reverse complement strand
GCTGAAGACATGCAGAGCCGCGAATTGGTATCGATATTGTTGGTGCCGATCAATCCCTTGGCAAGTTTGTTGAAGACGTAGTAGTCCTCTGTCAGCAGTTGGCCGGAGACGTAAAAACCAACGCTGTCGGGGCCGTGTTCGCGAATGGTTTCTGCAAAACGGTCAGCGAGATGGTCTAGGTTTGTGTCCCAGTCACTGCGCGTGCGCAGCTGTTCCCGCGACATGCGCATCTCAGGGTAACGCGCGCGGCCAGACAACGCAGAAGGTGACACCGTGTGTGCCAGCGTGGAGCCTTTGGTGCAGAGCTTGCCAAAGTTGGCGGGATGATCCGGATCACCACGGACATCGGTGACTTTTTCGCCGTCGCTCTCGATGATGACGCCGCAGCCGGTGCCGCAGTAGCAACAAGTGGATTTGGTTTCCATGTGGAGCTTATCGCTCAACTGAACCACCGACATCGTTCATTCCGCAGCACAGGCCATCGCCGACATCTCACCTGACCAAGGGTCAATCTCGACCTTGCCATCACTCACCCGCGTGGCAAATCTCTCTACTTGCCCAACATCCGGCAGCGCTGCGAAACCATCGTTCAAACTGATGCACCAATTGTGCAGCGGACAAGCTACGGATTCGCCAAACACAATACCCTGGGACAAGGGACCGCCTTTATGCGGGCATTTGTCCTGCAAAGCAAAAATTTTGTCATCACCGTTGCGAAAAACCGCAATCACTTTGCCGTCGTCGCGCTCAAACCGGCGCGCGCCGAGTACAGGAATGTCTTCCAATTTGCACAGCCCGATATAGCTCACGCGACCACCGCAATCGGGATGAATTGCTTCAAATCGACACGCGCTTTTTCAGGTTCATGCCACGGGTCGGGTTCGCCGTCGAGGGCGAATTGCAAGCGCTCCGCCAGCGCCTGACGATTAGCTGCATCATCGACCACTTTCCATTTGCAGTAGTCGAGTCCGACGCGATTCACGTAATGCACCGTGCGCTCCAGATACCAGCCCTCTTCGCGATAGAGCTGCAGGAACGCGCCGGAATACTCCAATACTTCATCGTGTGTCTTGACCTTGCAAAAAAACTGCGCGACTTCGGTCTTGATGCCGCCGTTGCCCGCGACGTAAATTTCCCATCCAGAATCAACGCCAATCACACCCACATCCTTGATGCCTGATTCAGCACAGTTGCGCGGACATCCCGATACCGCCAGCTTCACCTTATGCGGAGCCTGCATGCGCCAAAGTGCGCGCTCGAGCTCCTGGCCCATACGCGTTGAATCCTGCGTACCGAAACGGCACCACTCCGAACCGACACAGGTCTTCACGGTGCGTAGCGCCTTGGCATAGGCATGACCGGACGGCATGTCCAGATCCTTCCACACGGCCGGCAAATCTTCTTTCTTGATACCCAGCAAATCGAGACGTTGCCCACCGGTAACCTTCACGGTCGGTATCTTGAATTTATCGACAACATCGGCAATGCGCCGCAGTTCGGAACTGTTGGTGGCACCGCCCCACATGCGTGGAATCACCGAGTACGTTCCATCTTTCTGAATGTTGGCATGCGAACGTTCATTGATAAAGCGCGACTGTGGATCATCCAGCGCTTCTCGCGGCCAGGTAGATAGCAAATAGAAATTGATGGCGGGGCGACAGCTCGCACAGCCATTCGGCGTACGCCATTCCATGAATTTTTGAACGTCTGGAATCGAGAGCAGATGCTGCGCGCGGATGGCATCGCGTACCTCCTGATGCGTGTGCTCCGTGCAGCCGCACATCGCTTTTTTCTTTGGTGCTTCTGAATAATCTCCACCCGCCGTAAACATCAGGATTTGTTCGACCAGTCCGGTACACGAGCCACAGGAACTAGATGCTTTCGTATGCTTACGCACATCGTCCAGCGTGAATAAACCCTTGTCCTTGATTGCCTTGACGATTACACCCTTACAAACACCGTTGCATCCACAGACTTCGGCAGTGTCGGCCATCGTCAATGCGCGGCTCTGGCCCTGATGCCCGGTGTCACCGAGGTTGGATTCGCCAAACATCAACCGATCACGCATCGCGGCCACGTTGGTGCCGTCGCGCAGCAACTTGAAAAACCAGGTGCCATCGATGGTATCGCCGACCATCACGGCACCAATCAACTTGTCGTCCTTGATGACAAGCTTTTTATAAACACCTGCACCGGGGTCGGCAAGGACGATGTCTTCGGTCCCCTCGCCGCCTGAGAAATCTCCAGCGGAAAAAAGATCGACACCAGTCACTTTTAGCTTGGTCGACGTGAGCGAACCCGAGTATCGGCCAATGCCGTATTGCGCGAGATGATTGGCGCAAACTTTCGCCATTTCAAACAACGGCGCTACAAGTCCATAAGCGATGCCGCGGTGGTTGGCACACTCACCCACGGCGTAGATGCGCGGATCGTAGGTCTGCATGGTGTCGTTGACCACAATCCCACCGGGTCTGGCCACTGAGCAGTGCAGCCCTGCTGATTCGGCGAGTGCAGTATTAGGACGAATACCCACGGCCATCACGACCAATTGCGCTGGAATTTCTTCGCCAGTTTTGAGCCTGACTGATTTGACACGACCGCCTTTGCCTTCCATGGCATCACCGATCAGCGCATCAGTATTGGCTTCCATGCGAAACTGTAGCCCCTTGGCTTCCAATGTTTTTTGCAGCATGCCTGCCGCCGTACGATCAAGCTGTCTCTCCATCAGCCAGGGCATGACGTGGATGACGGTTACGTTCATGCCGCGCAACTTGAGGCCGTTTGCGGCCTCAAGTCCGAGCAGCCCTCCTCCAATCACCACCGCATCTTTGTAACAGCTCGCAGCAGCGATCATTCTTTCCGTGTCATCAATATCGCGGTAAGTCAGTACTCCATCTAGATCCTTGCCGGGAAGCGGCAGAATAAAAGGGTTTGATCCGGTCGCGAGCAGCAGACGATCATAGTGCTCGCGGGTACCATCATCGGCGATTACTTCACGCGCCTTGCGGTCGATCTTCACCACCTTCTTGCGGGTGTGTAAGCGGATATGATTATCTTCATACCATGCAAGATCATTGAGAACGATGTCTTGCAAGGTCTGTTCGCCAGCCAGCACCGGTGAGAGAAGAATGCGGTTGTAATTCGGATGCGGCTCGGCGCCGAAGACGCTTATGTCGTAAAGGTCGGGAACAAGCTTTATCAGTTCCTCGACCGTGCGAATGCCGGCCATGCCGTTGCCAACAACGACCAACTTCATTTTTGCCATCATGTTCACT
>JANOQY010000437.1:0-2351 GCA_031414995.1 Betaproteobacteria bacterium | reverse complement strand
CCGCGATGCTGTTTGCGCAGAGCGCGCAAACGATTTACAAATTTGTAGATGAAAGTGGTCGCGTCACTTACGCAAATTCACCAATCAAGGGCGGCACCAAGCTTGATCTGGAACCTTTGACGGTCATTCAATCATCAACAGCCCCTGCTGCCGCGCAAACACCAGCGGCCCGCGCCGTCGCAGTTGCAAAAGTGGTCAGCGTGCCGTCGCCCACCTACACAATGGCCGCAGCGCCCATCACCTTCCCTGCCGCTGCGGTGAGCCCCACATTGGTTGTGCCAACTTCAGCGCCATCACAAGCACCTTCGTCAGCCATCGTCGCCAGCCTCGACACCGATAACGCTCAGGAACGGGCGCTACAACGTCGCGCTGACGTTCGTTTACGACTATTGCAAAGCGAGATTCGGGCTGAGGAGAAATCGCTCGATGCAACACGTGTCGCCCTTGCCGAAGAACAACGCCGGTCAGGCGATATTCGCATCAAGCGCGCCTCATTCGCCACAACAACACAAACCGCCACGCCGCAAAAGCCGCTGATCAGCCCGGAAGCCCGCGCGGAAATTGAGCAGCACTTCGAACGTATTCGCAATTTGCAGGATGAGTTGTCGGTGCATGAAGGAAATATTGCCGCGCTGCGTGAGGAATTGCAGGCCAAGAAGTAATGACGTCTCCTTTCGATCGGGTTGCCGATCGATATTTGAAACGCCGAAGGTGATGAGCCCTCGGCGTTTTTTTTCGCCTCCTTTTTTTCGCGTCCTTCAATACCGAAAAACGGTATCCTCAAATGCTCAATTTGCCAGTATCGGATGAGTGGCGCAGAACTTGCTTTTTATCCTTTTACTTTCTCAACACCGAAAATTTAGCTGTGATCAAAAAGAAATGTCGCACTCTCCTTCTGCTTTTCCCTCCCCATCCCCACAATACGCCGGTCTCGATTTGTTATCGACCGCTGTCATCATTCTTGATCGCTCGTTTGCGTTGAAATACGCCAACACTGCGGCAGAAACCATGTTTGCCTTCAGCAAAAAAAATGCGTTGGGCCAACCCTGCGCCCGATTGTTCTCTGCACACGCAGGCAACGCGGCGCTGTTTGCCATGCTTAATCAGGTTGTCAAACATGATGCCGGTTTCAGTGAAAACGAATTGACGCTCGAAACCGCGGGCGCCACCCTCCTGCACACGGCCTGCACTGCTGCTCCCGCCGAAGGACAACGCTTGACGCTGGAATTTCATCGGCAGGACCAGCAAATGAAAATTGTCCGCGAAGAAAAAATTCTTGAGCATCAGCAACTGAACCGCGAATTGATCCGCAATCTGGCCCACGAAATCAAGAACCCGCTTGGCGGCATTCGTGGCTCGGCGCAACTGCTGGAACGCGAACTGCCGCAGAATGAATTGAAAGAGTACACGCAAGTCATCGTGAAGGAAGCTGATCGGCTGCAAGCGCTGATGGATCGCCTGCTGATGCCACATCGACTGCCAAAACTGATCAGCCTCAATATTCATGAAGTGCTCGAGCGTGTGCGGGCGTTGGTGTTGGCTGAGTTTCCGGATGGCATCAGCATTGTGCGTGACTACGACACCAGTCTTCCCGAGCTCATCGGCGAGACCGAACATCTGATCCAGGCGCTACTGAACGTTGCCAGAAATGCGGCGCAATCGATGAAAGGTCGCGGCGAAATTCGCATCGTGACGCGAATCGCGCGACAGGTAACGCTGGCACGCGTCCGCTATCGCTACGCCATCATGATCGAAATTACCGACAATGGCCCGGGTGTTGCCAAGGCATTACAGGACAAGATTTTTTACCCTCTGGTATCGGGCCGCGATGGTGGCACCGGTTTAGGGCTGTCGATCGCGCAGGATTTGGTCAACCAGCACCAAGGCATTATCGAATTCGATAGCGTGCCGGGCCAGACGCGCTTCACTGTGTTATTACCCGTGCGCAATGTTCAATCCACCCCTGAAACATCACAATATTCTTGAAAGCGGTACATGCGGCCAGTCTGGATCATCGACGACGATAAAAGTATTCGTTGGGTAATTGAAAAATCCCTCACGCGCGAGGGCATTGTGTTTCGCTCCTTCGCCGCCGCGCAGGACGCGCTGGATGCGCTCGAGGACAGTGCACCGCAAGCCGTGATCAGCGATATCCGCATGCCGGGCACAAGCGGCCTTGAATTCATGCAGCAACTCAAAGCAAAGGTACCGACTACGCCGGTGATTATCATGACCGCCTATTCAGACCTGGAGAGTGCGGTCGCGGCGTTTCAGGGTGGTGCATTTGAATACCTGCCCAAACCGTTCGATATCGATCACGCGGTTGAATTGATCCGCCGCGCACTTGATGA
>JANOQY010000436.1:0-3246 GCA_031414995.1 Betaproteobacteria bacterium | reverse complement strand
TGGCCGCGTGTACATCGCTGGCCTCTCTGCCGGCGGGGCCATGGCCACCATCGTGGCCGAGGCTTATCCGGAAATTTTTGCAGCCGTCGGTGTGCACTCAGGCCTGCCGCGCGGATCAGCGAGCAACGTCATGGACGCACTCGCAGTGATGAAGGGTGCAAACGCAAACCGTGCCGCACCAGTCGCAGGCGCGCGCGCGCATGTTCGGACAATTGTCTTCCACGGTGACCGGGATCAAACCGTGCACCAGCGCAATGGTGAGCAAGTCATTGCGGCAGTCTTGGGCGACACGGAGCACGCAGGCCAGTCGGCGGGCAGCAAGCAAATTGAGCATGGTGTTTCCAGTGGGGGACGGCGCTACACACGCTCAATCCATCGAGATGCCAGCGGTCAAGCCGCAGCAGAACATTGGTTGGTGCACGGCGCGGGGCACGCATGGTCAGGTGGCGATGCTTTGGGCACTTACACCGATGCAAGCGGGCCTGATGCCACACGCGAAATGTTACGGTTCTTTTTCGAGCAACCAAACCGCAGCATGCACTGAGCCATGTCGCCGCGAATGCGCGATGTATAAACGAGGAAACCTGCCACTGGCGCGGATTTCCAGACATTTATGCGCCACGAGGCGCGCCAGTGCTTGTGTTTAATTCAAGGTGGTGGTGGTGGATGCCGCGGGGGCGATCAGTTGTTGCAACAAATCGCGAAACTCTTCCACGTCGAGCGGTTTAGAGACAAGTGCGCGCACACCGGCCGCTGCCGCCTCAGTGCGCAATTGTGGTGTGATGTAACCCGAAACCATGACTACCGGCACATCCGGACGCGCCTCGCGAATCGCCCGTGCCACTTCCAGCCCGGACAGGCCCGGCATATTGAAATCAGTTACCACGAGGTCGATTTGCATGTCATCGCTGCGCAATGCGTCCAGCGCCTCGCGTTGCTCCTGATAGGCACTCACGCGATACCCCCAGCGTTCCAGCGCGCGCCTGTACAAAAACATCTGGCTCTCGTCGTCATCGAGATAGACAATGTGCTGGCCGCGGCCTTCGCTGGCCGGCCCGGCACGCTCGGTTGTGCCCAGCGCGTCGGCACCGGCGCGCGCAGCCGGAAAATACAATTCAAAACGGCTGCCCTTGCCCGCTTCGCTATGCGGGATGATTTCGCCGTGGTGCGCCTGCATGATGCCGTGCACCACGGCCAGGCCCAGGCCGGTGCCTTCGCCAACGGGCTTGGTCGTAAAAAACGGCTCGAATATCCGCCGCTGGGTGGCCGCATCCATGCCGTGGCCGGTGTCGCTGAAGGTGATGCGTGCGTAACGACCAGGGCGGAGGTTGAGATCGAATCGTACCGAAGACGTATCCAGTGTAATGCCCTCTACACAAATATCGATACTGCCGGGCCGCCCGCGCATGGCGTGTGCGGCGTTGGTGCCCAGATTGATCAATATCTGCTTGATCTGTGTCGGGTCAGCTGCGACCGGCGGCGTATCGGCTAAGCAACGATATTCAAGTTGCACGCCGCCCGGTAGCACCGCGCGCAGCAGGCGCACCGATTCTTCGACCAACGGCGTCAGCGACATCACCCTCAGCGCGGTGGGCTGGCGGCGGCTGAAGGCAAGAATCTGTTGCACCAGATCTTTGGCGCGCAGTGCAGCTTTCTGGATTTCATCCAGGCTCACCAATGCCTGCCAATTCGATCCCGCGTCCTGACGCGCCAGATCGGTGTTGCCCAGAATGGTGCCGAGGATATTGTTGAAGTCGTGAGCGATCCCGCCGGCAAGCGTGCCGATCGCTTCCATTTTCTGAGATTCGCGCAACTGTGCTTCCAGCGAGAGCCGCGTTTTCTCCGTCTTTTTGCTCTCGGTGATGTCCTGAAACGCGCCTTCGATGGCGACGATATTGCCAAGCGCGTCGCGCACTGCCTGGCCGATGGCGCGCACATTTAGCGGGCGGCGCGTGGCGGTAAAAATGTCCAGTTCGCAATCGAACGGCGTGCCGTCACGCTCGCAAACTTTCAACGCCTCGGAAATGACCTCAAAAGATGCGTGCGTATAAAGCGACAGCGCGTCCGACAGCAACGGGACAGTGCTCTTCGGGAAATCAAGAAGTACACAAACTTCGTCCGACCAGCTCACTTCCCGCCCGGGCAGTTTTATCGCCCAGCCACCCATCAGGGCCATTTTGCTCGCGGTCTGCAGCAGGCTCAGGCTTTGGCGCAGCTTTTCTTCCGTCACCTTTTGCACCGTAATGTCACTGACCACCACGCGACAGGTGCGTTCACCGCCAGCACCGGACGCAATGGCCGTTTCCAGCCAGGCGCTGAACGGCGTGCCGTCCGGTCGCATTAGACGCAGTTCAATTGCCTGCGCGATACCGGTTCTGAATAGCTGTTTGCAATGCAGATAATATTTGTCGGCGTCTTCACTGAATACAAAGCGGCCAAGAGGCTGTTTGACGAGTGCACCGCGCGTGACATCGAGCAGTTTGGCGCCTGTCAGGTTGGCTTCGAGAATCAGTCCGCCTTCATCCAGCGTGAAGTAGCCGACGGGAGCCAGATCGTACAAATCGAAATAACGCTCGCGGGAGATTTCCAGCGCATCCTGCGCACGACGAAGTTCCTCGTTCTGCAGTTCCAGTTCAATCTGGTGTACCTGCAAATCGTGTAGCACGCGCTGTTGATCGGTGGGCGGTAGGGCGGGTAAATTTTCTGGCGGGAATCCCGGCGTTTCATGAACAATTTTTTCAGCTTGCTGGCGCAGCACGCCAAGCTGACCCGACAACGTCTTTTTCCCGAGAATGTCTTTCGGGCTCACACTGCTGCTCTTTCGGTGGTGGCCACGGCGTACACGGCCCCAGCCTCATCGACCAGCGCGGTGGCAATCATCGTCACGCGTAGCTGTCGACCGTCCTTGGTAATACGCTCGGCCTCATAGGGCTGCAGCACCGCTGCCTGGCTCAATTCGTGGACGACGGCCAGCGCCTTTTCCCTTGCGGCCACCGGGATTATTTCGCGAATATTCATGGTCAGCGCCTCGGCTTCGCTCCAGCCGTACATTTTGCTCGCACCCGCATTCCAGCACTGGATTTTGCCGTCCAGATTTTGTACCAGGATCGCATCGCGCGAATCCGATACCACGATGGCAAGGCGGCGTAGCGTCTCGGATTCCTGAAGCGCCTCGCGGGCTTTCTTAATTTCGGTGATGTCCGAAAAAGTGATCACCACACCTTCAATCACGTTCTCCAGCGTGCG
>JANOQY010000435.1:0-2235 GCA_031414995.1 Betaproteobacteria bacterium | reverse complement strand
GCAAGCTCGATATCATCGACATCGGTGTCGACAGCAAAGCCGAAAAAGCGCGACTCGATGTCGGTAACAAGAATCGATTGCTGGGTATTGAAGTGCGTAACCCGCAGCCGGCAAAGGAGTGGTTCGCGTTACCGGCGTTTGTGTTTCTGGGGCGGGTTATTTTTGCGCAGCGCAGGCGAAATGCAACGAAAGTCTAGTATTGGCGAGGTTTCTGGCGGCATTTCGTCTTGGGGGCCTCGCGGATGCTAGAGTCTGGCAATTGATCATGCAACTCCAAACCACCCGCCCAAGCGACGAGATGCTACGTTCGCGTGTACTGAAATCCTTTCCGGCATTGGCGAAACTCGACCCATCGCGCTTGCTCGCGGTGGTTGCAGCCAGCGGCTATCGTGAGCTGAATGCAGGAGATCGATTATTTTCTCCGGATGAGCCGTGCGCAGGATTTCCGCTGCTGCTCGCGGGCAGCGTGCGCGTCGTTCGCGAAACGGATCAGGGCAAAAGCATCGTGCTCTATAGCGTGCATGCCGGTGAACTGTGTATCGTTTCCAGCGAAAGCCTGTTCGCCAACCCGACGCTGATGGCATCCGGCTATGCGGATACGGCCGTTGCCGTGCTCATGCTGTCGGCGCAGACCGTCGATACGCTGCTGGCCACAGAGCCTGCGTTTCGCCAGTTTTTCTTTGGCCTCATCAGCGCGCGCCTGGCTGATCTCGTGCTCACCGTGGAGGCGGTAGCTTTTCTCAAGCTGGACCAGCGGCTGGCGGCGTTGCTGGTCGAAAAGGGACCACGCATTTCACTTACCCACCAGGCCATCGCCGACCAACTGGGCGTGGCACGCGAAATGGTGTCGCGCGTGATGCGCGGCTTTTCCGAGCATCAATGGATCGACCAATCGCGCGAAACTATTGAGGTGCGGGACGTTGCCGCGCTTGATCGTCTCTCACGCGGCATGCCCGGCTAGGCGCAGGCAGGCTCTGTAACAATCGTCACCGACAGGGCAGCGGCAATTTTGGATAATGCGGGCAGTCATCACACCCAGAGGAAACCATTATGATTCTTCAACTTTTCGACGCTCCCTCGTCTACTTATACTTACATCGTTGCCGATGAAGCTTCGCGCGACGCCGCCATCATCGACCCGGTCTTGGCGCACGCGCATCGCGACCTTGCTGAACTCGCGCGCCACGGTCTCAATTTGCGATGGATTCTAGACACCCACGTGCACGCCGACCACGAAACCGGTGCCAACGCCCTGAAAACCACACTTGGTGCGTCCACAGCCGTTGGCGCGGCCTGCGGCTCGGTCGGACATGATCGTGCGCTTAACGAAGGTGATGTGTTGCCGCTGGGCCTGCGTGAGATTCGAGCCATCGCCACACCGGGCCACACGCCGGGCAGTCTCACCTATCAATGGGAAAACAATATTTTTACCGGCGATTCGCTGCTCATCGAAGGATGTGGCCGCACCGATTTCCAGAACGGTTGTAGCGATCAGCTCTACGATAGCGTAACCCGAAAACTGTTCTCACTACCCGACGACACCATCGTCTGGCCTGGTCACGATTACTGGTTCCGCGGCAGCTCTACCATCGGCCACGAGAAGCGCCACAATCCGCGCTTTGTCGGCAAAGACCGTGCGGCATTTGGCGAATTGATGGCGGCGCTGAATCTGGCCCCACCCAGGTTGATCGATCACGCCGTGCCGGCCAATCGCCACGGCGGGGCTTTGCAATCTGGCGAATCGGTGCCTGCGATGATGATGGCAGATGACTTGGCAACCGCCTTCGACGCGACCTGCGACGCGCTGGCGGATTTGCGCGACGAAATTGAATTTGCGGCCGACGCAATACCGGCGGCGGTGCGTGTCGATGCGAACGACGCGGCACGGCTGGCCGGGATCGCGAAAGATCATCGCACGCTATTCCTGATTTGCCGCTCGGGAAAGCGTTCGCTACTGGCAGCCGATGCCTTGCTCAAATGCGGCCATGACAACGTCGTCAACGTGACCGGTGGCATGCTCGCGTTGCGGCACATGTCCGTGGCCGGCAATGCCGCACTGGAGATACAAAGCCATGATTGAGAACAGTTGGATCAACGCCACCATTGGCGGCACGTTTATCGGCCTGGCCAGCGGCGGACTCATGCTGCTCGACGGCCGACTCGCCGGTGTCTCGGGCATCTTTCACCGCGTAGTCGAAGGCAATCGCGAATACTGGCGCTGGGCGTTCCTGCTCGG
>JANOQY010000434.1:0-1860 GCA_031414995.1 Betaproteobacteria bacterium | reverse complement strand
CAATGGCCCAATTGAGTCGCGCGTAAACGACAGCGGAAATGCCCCGGCCAGCGGGATGCGCGCCTGCGACGGCTTGAAACCGGTAATGCCACAAAGCGCCGCAGGAATCCGCACTGAGCCGCCGGTGTCGGACCCAATCGTAGCCGTGGCCATGCCATCTGTCACACTCACCGCGCCGCCGGAAGTAGAGCCACCGGGAATGCGTCCGTTGCGGCGATCCCAGGCATTGAGCGGCGTGCCGTAGTGCGCGTTCATGCCGTGCGCGCCATAGGCAAATTCGGTCATGTTGGTGCGCCCGAGAATGATGGCCCCGGCAGCACGCAGCCGGGCGATTGCGGGCGCATCAGCATTAGCGGGTGCGGCGTTGGCGAGAATCTTCGAACCAGCGCGCGTGACGTCGCCCTCAATATCAAAAAGATCCTTGATTGAAATCGGGATGCCCGCGATCTTCGAGGCGACTTGCCCGCACGCACGTGCCGCGTCGCTGGCGCGGGCCGATGCGAGTGCGGCGTCGGTATAAATTTTGATAAACACCCGCGCCCCTTCACCAGCGGGGTCGGCGATGTTTTCAAGGCAGGCGCGCACCAGTTCTTCGGAAGTGGTGTTGCCAAGCGCCAGATCGCTCGACAGTTCGGGAAGGGTTTTCATCGGGGCAATTATCGGTAGAAAGAGTTTCGCTAATTATGTCTTGGAATGTGGTGCGCAAAAAACCCTACCTGTACGGGTGGGGATTGTTCAGAGCTGGCGACATAGCATGCAATCGTCTGCCGTCGATAAATCGTATTCGTCACGGCAGGCATCACCCCCCTCCGAGGGTGATCGTGTTTGCCGCCGGATTCGTCCGGCGGCTTTTTTATTTGTCCGAAAATTACGCGTGTCAATGACGCAGCCAACTCGACGCGACACCCGCCGCCCGGCACAATATGGGTTGATTTGAACTACTCAACAGGGGCAAGCATGGCACATTGGATACGCTTTGAGCATCAAGGACAAATCGGATTCGGGCAGCTCGACAACGGCGTTATTGCCATCCATCGTGGCGACATGTTTGCCGATCCCGTCGCGACCGGTGAAACGCTCGCCCTTGAAACGGTGACGGTGCTGACGCCCTGCGCGCCCAGTAAAATGATTGCGCTATGGAATAATTTTCGTGCGCTCGCAGAGAAATTGAATCAAGCCATTCCGCCCGAGCCGCTATATTTTCTCAAGGGCAATAACGCTTTTCATCCGCATGCAGCACCAATCCGCGTGCCCGCCGCATATTTGGGCAAGGTTGTGTATGAAGGTGAATTGGGTATCGTGATCGGCAAGCGTTGCCGTGCCGTCAGCGAGGCCGACGCACCCAACTTTATTTTTGGCTACACCTGTATCAACGATGTCACCGCTGTCGAATTGTTATTCAAGGACGCAAGCTTCGCGCAATGGACGCGTGCAAAAAGTTTCGATACCTTCGGCGTGTTCGGCCCCGTCATTGCCACCGGTATTGACCCGCTGGCACTCTCGATTCAAACCATTCTCAATGGTCAGGAGCGGCAGAATTATCCGGTCGCCGACATGATTTTCCCGCCCGCGAAGTTGGTGAGTTTGCTCTCGCACGACATGACGCTGGAAGCCGGTGACGTCATCGCCTGCGGCACCTCGATAGGTGTGGGATCGATGAAGGCTGGCAGTGACGTGAGCGTCACTATTGAGGGAATTGGTGAATTGCGGAATCGCTATGAGTAGTCAAACCTGCATAAAGTTACGTAGAACGCCATTTGACGGGGTGTTTGGAGGCATTTGTGCCTGAACGCCCCGCCAGTGCTTGATCCACGTTTTTTATTCTATTTTTGGTCAGCCTGCGCCGCCATCCGCATCAAT
>JANOQY010000433.1:0-1887 GCA_031414995.1 Betaproteobacteria bacterium | reverse complement strand
GTAAAGGTCGAAGAATAAACTGGTCGCCATATAGGTTCCGCCTTGATCGTAAATAACGACTTTCTTCCCGGCGCTGATGCCCCAGGACTGGATGCGCCCTTCCATTTCTGCGGCCAAGTTGTCGCGGCCACCGAACGTGAGTACATCGACGTTGATCGCACCGGCGATATGCTTGGCGGCGTACATCTGACCAAACGATGCATCGATGAGCACAACGTCGTCGCGGTTGAGGTTCTTTGCGAGCCATTCAACGCTGACGAGATTGCCTCTGCCATCATTTGCCGTTGCTGCAGTAGCAGGCTGCGACATCAACAGGCTGCTGATGATGAGACCGAAAAACCAATGGATTAATTTCTTTGACATGTTGTGCTCCGGTTACGTTGAGTCCGTAACTTATTCTTGAGGTGACTTCGGGAGCAAGACCGATGTGATGAGCCACGGTTAAAGTGGACGGGGCACGGCAGTGGGGGACGGATTACGCGGAAAACCAGATATTCAACCGCCGCGTCACATCATCCGAAAATGATGCAGAAACGTGCGGCTCACCGGCAACACTTCGCCACGGAATTTCAAGTGGATGTTCGCCGTCTCATTGTGGCCGCGCAGGACTTGCTTGATCGCGCGCAGATTGACCACCACCGAACGGTGCACCTGCACGAATTGTTCGGCGTCAAGCTGGTTGATGAGTTCCTTCAAAGGCGTCCGCACCAGCCCTTCGGCCAGTTGGCCCGCTGGATCGTGCCACGCAACGAGAGTGTATTTATCTTCCGAACGCAGAAAATCGATCTCGTCCGCCGAGACCAAACGCAGCGCCTGCCCAACCGACACGCGCAGCCATCGCAGCGGGGTCGGTGCTGCGTTCTTGAACACCCGCGCCGCGAGCTGGTCGAGCATGGCCCCGGTGTCGGGAATGTCAGGCGTGGCGCGAAGCCGCTCTTTAAGCCGTGCCACGGTATCCATCAGCCGCGCGAGCTCCACCGGTTTCACCAAGTAGTCGAGCGCGCCCTGATCGAACGCTTGGACTGCGTACTGATCGTAAGCGGTGATGAAGACAACATGTGCGCGACGACCGATAAAGCGCGCCGCCTCTATTCCGGACAAGCCAGGCATGTGCACATCGAGAAAACAAATATCGGGCCGCAGTGCCTCGAAACTCTCCACTGCCGCACGGCCATTTCTTGGCTGCGCCACCACTTCCAATTCGGGCCATGTCTGCGCCAGCAGGCGCGTGAGCGATTCACGCAGCAGTGGTTCGTCATCAGCGATCAGCGCGGTCGGACGTCGCTCGATCATGCTGCATCCTTTCGCACAGGAAAATCAATTTCGGCGCGCACGCCATGCGGAAGATTCTCGCCAAGCTTAACTTGGGCATCACCACCAAAAGCCAACTGCAAACGTTCGCGCAAGTTAGCCAAACCAGTGCCCAATCCTTCGTTGCTGCTTGCAAGACCCATACCTGTGTCGCTCACCGCAGCCCAGCCGCGACCATTCTTTACGCTAACCCGCACATCGATGCGACCGCCCTCCTCCGACGGATCGATACCGTGGCGCATCGCATTTTCAACGAGGGTCAACAGCGTCATCGGTGGACACACTAGCGCCCGCGCGTCGTCATCGGCCTCAATGCTGAATTGCAGCCGGTCGGGCATGCGCATCTGCATCACGTCCAGATATGCACGCACCAGTTCGAGCTCCTGCCCCAGCGTGCTCGCAGGCTCATTGAGGCGTGGCACCGTAGCGCGCAGATACGCAATCAGGCTCTCCAGAACAGGTGCCGCGCGGGGGGAACCGGTGCTCACCAGTTCGCGTACGTTTGCCAGGGTGTTAAACAGAAAATGCGGTGCCACCTGCGCTTGCAGCAATCGCAGGCGCGCGTCGAGCGCGTTG
>JANOQY010000432.1:0-2097 GCA_031414995.1 Betaproteobacteria bacterium | reverse complement strand
GCCACGACCGGCACCCTGATGTCGAAAATTTCCAACGACGTGTACGGCGTGCAACTGGCCGCGACCACGGCGCTCAACAGCATGGTGCGCGGCGGCGTGACGCTGGTGGTGTTGCTGGTGACGATGTTTATCATCAACTGGAAACTCACCCTCATCATTTTTGCGACGGTACCGATTCTGGGCTTCATCATCAATATCTTCGGCAAACGCATTCGCGATATTGGTCGCGATGGATTGACATCGTGGGGTGCGCTGAATGACGTGCTTGAGGAATCGATTCGTAGTCAGAAGGTCATCAAGATTTTTGACGGCGCCGCGTACGAAACCAAGCGTTTCGACAATGTCGCCAATCGCATCCGCCGCAACGCCATGCGCCACGCCATCGCCGCCGCTGCGTCCACACCGTTTACGCATCTGATCGTTTCGATCGCTATTGCGCTCATCGTCTATCTTGCAGCGAGTCCGCAATACGGCACCGGCATGGAGGTCTCGGAGTTCGTGGCCTACATCATCGCCGCCGCCGGTCTGGTGCCGCAGATCAAGGGGCTCTCCAGTGTGAACGAGCAAGTGCAGCGTGGTCTGGCTGCGGCTGAAAGCGTGTTCGGTTTGATCGACGCAGCGGCTGAGCAGGATCATGGCAGCATTGAATTGACGCGCGCGGCTGGGCATCTCCGCTTTGAGGCCGTGAGTTTGCAGTACGCCAACCAGTCCAGCCCTGCGCTGATTGAGGTATCGCTCGACATTCAACCTGGCGAAACAATTGCGTTGGTGGGCGCATCGGGCGGTGGCAAGACCAGCCTTGTGAATCTTGTTCCGCGCTTCTTCTTGCCGACTGCCGGTCGCATCACGCTCGATGGCCACGCGCTCGACGACATCAAGCTCACCAATTTACGGCAGCAGATTGCGTTGGTGAGTCAGGATGTTGTTTTGTTCAACGACACCGTGTCCGCGAACATCGCCTACGGCAAGCAGGGCACATCGACGCCAACCGAAATCGAGGATGCGGCGATAGCGGCGCATTGTCTTGATTTTATTCGCGCGCTGCCAAATGGTTTTGACACCGTCATCGGTGAAAACGGCGCACTGCTTTCGGGCGGACAGCGGCAACGCCTCGCTATTGCGCGTGCGTTGATCAAGAACGCGCCGATTCTGCTGCTCGATGAGGCAACCTCCGCCCTCGACAGTGAATCCGAGCGTCAGGTGCAAGCGGCGTTACAAACCTTGATGCGCGGGCGCACCACCATCGTGGTTGCACACCGGCTCTCGACGATTGAAAACGCAGATCGCATCGTTGTGATGGGTCACGGCAAAATACTCGAAATCGGCTCACACACCGAGCTCTCCGCCAAAGGTGGTGTCTACGCCAGCCTGCACCGCCTGCAATTCGAAAATGTCTGACACGCTTGGCGTGTCGCCGTCGTTGCCATCATCGCCAGACGTACCGCCGTCGTTATCAATTTCCATCGTTGTCTATTTCCCCGATGCGCAGTGGCTGACGACGACATTGGAAACATTGGTCGCTGCATTGGCGAATGCTCGGCATGCGGGCGCAATGCGACGCGCGAAAATTTGCCTGGTCGATAACGGTGCAGCGTCCAACGCTTTCGACACCTCCAACACATCACCATTCAGCATGCAGCTTGAAACTTTATGCAAAGAGTTCGGCTGGATCGACGTCATCAGCATCGCCGGGCAAGGCAACATCGGCTATGGCCGCGCAAATAATCTCGCCATCGCCCGCTGTGCCGAATCAGATTTTCACCTTGTGCTCAATCCTGATGTAAAACTGGCTGAAGACGCGATCGCCAATGCGCTGCGTTATTTTCAAGAACACATTGCGTGCGCCATCGTTTCACCGGTGGCAACCGCACCCGACGGACAGGCGCTTTATTTGGTAAAACGCTTCCCGGATCTGCTCACCCTTGCGTTACGCGGCTTCGCGCCGGATTGGATCAGGCAACGCTTTCGCGCTCGACTCGACGCGTATGAATACCGGGAAACGCCTTACGACGCACCATTGGATAACGTGGAAATTGTCAGCGGCTGCTTCATGTTGATGCGCAAACCCGCGTTGCAGCGCGCTGAGGGATTTGACGC
>JANOQY010000431.1:0-9517 GCA_031414995.1 Betaproteobacteria bacterium | reverse complement strand
CGGCAGCTCCGCCAGCGGCGTATATGCGCTTGTCGGTGGTGGGCTAAACAATTTTGCAACCGGCTTTGGCGCGATGTCCCTTGGCGGCTACGCCAACCTGGCAAGCGGGGTGACCAGCTTTGCAGCAGGTTATCGTGCCAGTACGCAATCCGCCGGCGGCGTTGTCCACAACGGTGTCTTTGTCTGGGCGGACAGCACGAACGTCACCTTCAATTCCAGCGCCGCGAACGAATTCTCCGCCCGCGCCACTGGCGGCGTGCGCTTCGTTACCGCTGTCGACGGCCCAGGCAATCCAACCCGCACGCTGCGCATCAACCCCAACGCGGAACTCGACTTCGGCAGCACCACACGGCAGATGCTTAACCTGTGGGGCCCGAGTGAGTACGGCATCGGCGTGCAGGCGGACACGTTTTACCATCGCAGTAACAACGACTTCGCGTGGTACGTAGGCGGCACCCACAACGATGCGCGGCTGACACCCGGCGGCACCGGCTTCGCGCTAATGACGCTGACCAACGGCTCTCCGGCCGGCCTCCCTTCAGTCAGCGGCGTGGCGCGCGCACAGACTTTTACTTCGACCAGCGACCGCGCGGCCAAGGAAGCTTTCGAAATGGTCGATGGCGCCAGGGTGCTGGCCGCGCTGGTGAAGATGCCGCTGCAATCGTGGAAATACCGCAACGAAGACAAAGTCCGGCACATCGGCCCGACCGCGCAGGATTTCCGCGCCGCGTTCGGCGTGGGCTACGACGACAAGACCATCGCCACGGTGGATGCCGACGGCGTGGCGATGGCGGCGATTCAAGGCTTGCATCAGTTGATGAAAGACAAGGACGCCACGATCGCCGGGCAGGCGGCACGTATCTCCGGGCTGGAGTTTGAACTGCAGCGGATCAAGATGGCGCTGGGGCTGAAGTGAATCCTGTGCGAGCGCCAATCATGAACCGAACGATGCATACGCGTATCTTGTTCCGTAGTGGCAAACCCCAGCATCCGCGAACCTTGCAGGCGGAAAATGCTCCAGATACTTCACCAATGCTTGAGTTTGATATGCGGGTTTCGATCCGCCCGCGGCGCGACGAAAGGGGCCGCGACATCTCGACACCTCAACCACTCAGCAAGCACTCGACTCACCAACCGCCATCGAATTGCCGCACATACGAAGGAAGACGAACATGAAATACCTCCAGCGACTCGGCCTTGCCACACGTCTCGACACGCGCGTCTACGAACCGACATCTCGCGGGCTTCACACCGCCGTGACGAATCGCAAGTCGGCGCTGTTGCTACTGGCATCCGCGCTTACGCTATGCGCGCTCTCGGCCGAAGCGTTGACACTTACGGGCGTGCAGTCGCGCAAAACGCATCTTGGTGGCGCGGGCACATTCGATCTGCCGGTGGATACCACACAAAACGTTGCCGGCCTCATCACCGTTGAACCGCGCGCGGCCGGGAGCGGGCATCTGATCGTGTTCCAGTTTGACGGTCCGGTCGCATCGAGCGGCAGTGTGAGCGTGATCGAAGATGGGCTCACGCTGTTGGCCGGTGCCACTGCGGCTGCTTCCGGCAATGAAGTCGCCGTGACGCTCCCCACCATCGCCGACAACAAACGCATCACCGTGACGTTGACCAACGTGAATGGCGCCGGCTTGAGCGCGTCCGCTTCGCTCGCTTTTATGATTGGCGAAATCAATGGCTCCGGTGCGGTGAATTCAAGCGACATCTCCGGCGTGAAAGCACGATCGGGGCAGGTGACGAATGCGTCGAACTTCAGATTCGACGTGAACCTCTCAGGGTCGGTGAATTCGTCCGACATCTCTGCAATCAAAGCGCGATCGGGGACAACGTTGAGGATCCCAGCGGTGCAAATCGGCTCGACGATTGGCGCGGGTGGCGGCGTGATCAGCGGCCCCGATGGCGTGCAGGTCGCGGTGCCGGCCAATGCCGTGTCGGACCCGGTGACATTCCGGGTGGACCGCAGCGACACCGGCGCCCCCGCGCTCGCCGGCCTCAATGCACTCACACCCGTCTATGCCGTCACGCCGCATGGCCAGATGTTCGAAGGCAGTGCGGTGTTTTCGATCCCGCTCGCGGCAGCACAGATTCCTGTCGGCGCCACGCCAATCCTGCTGAAATCCGAACTTGGCGGCGAATGGCGCGTGCTGCGCAATATCAGTACCGATCCGACACGCCTGGCGGCCGACATCACCGGCCTGTCATATTTTGTCATTGGCACCTGCTCATCGGTGCCGACCGATATCTGGACCATCGGCGGCGTGGATTGCCCGGCCAACCACGAGTTGCGGCTGACCATGCTCGACGGCAACACGCCGGTGCAAATCCTGCGCGGCCCCAACGGGGTTCAATTGCCGTTGTGGTACGTGACCGACACACCGCAGACCCGCGACTTCATCGTCGAATGGAATCGCCCCACCAGCACCCGCGTCGACGAGGTTAGTGTGCTGGGCAGTAACAGTGGGTTCAGTCCGAATCCGACGAGTGTTACCGGGGGGTCGTTTTCGAAGCGATTCACCGTCACCATTGATCCTTCGAAAATTGGTGGTGCCGGCGGCCCGAACGGGGTGCTCCGGCGCGTGACCGCCAGCGCTGTGTACACGACAACGGCCTTTCGCATTGGCACGGGCAATGTGACGGTGGGCTTCGTCTTCGAAACCGATATCCCGATACTGGTGCGCTATAACGGCGTGCAGCCGACCATTTCCTCGCAACCCGCGAACCTTGGCGTGCTTCTGGGACAGTCGGCGAGTTTCACGGTCGGTGTCAGCGGCCAGAATTTGACGTACCAATGGTCGCGCCGTGCCGGTGCCACGGCAGCGTTCGTCACTATCAATGGCGCCACCGCGCCGACATTCGCGCTACCCGCCGCGAAGCTCACGGACGATGGCGCGCAGTTTCAGGTATTGGTCTGCTCTTCACCGACGGCTTGCGTCCTCTCTAATCCGGCCGCGCTGTCGGTGATCGCGGGCGGCGTGGTACCGGCCTTTATCCCTCCACAGCCGGTCGATAAAGAGGTAGTCGCTGGCCAGACTGCCAGCTTCAGTGTCATCGTGACCGGCCAACCGCTTCCGCAAGTGAAGTGGCAAGTTGCGCTTCCCGGCAGCAACAGTTTTAGCGACGTGCTGGGTGTCGTCACCTGCGCACCGTATTCTCTACCCGCACAGGCTGCCAGCCTCGGTGCCACCTGCACCGTCCCCGTCACTCTCGCCGACAACGGGCGACGCTATCGGGCCGTTGCCACCAATGTCGCCGCACCTGGCGGTGTTGCGAGCACGTTCGCCACCTTGACCGTCACAGCGACCCCAGTCGCCCCGGCTATTACGGTTCAGCCGTTACCGCAGACCACAACGGTCGGCGGCAGCGCTACATTCAGCGTTTCCGCAACGGGTACGTCGACTCTGACCTACACTTGGCGCCTAGGCAACGGTCTGGGTAACCTGCCATCGGTGAGCGCCGGGTTTGCCGTGGGTGTTCCGGGCGGCACGTGCAGCGGCTTCGTGACCTACAGCAATGGCAATACCACTGCCACGTTATCCAACCTCAGTGCCGCGTGCGACGGCTTGACGCCCACCGTGACGGTGAGTAATAGCATCAACCCAAGCGCGACAAGCAATCCGGCGCTTCTCACCGTCAACAGCGCACCAACCCCGACAACGGGCGCCTGCTTTGGGGGAACTAGCGGCTGGTGCTACGCCAAACCCCTGCCGCAGGCCAACGGTCTCACCGGCCTCGTCTATCGCAATGGCACCTTCACTGCCGTCGGTGGCGCGGGCACCACTGTGCGGACCAGTGATACGGGCAATACCTGGCAAACGTCGTTCTCGGTCGGGCGCGCCAACTGGTCCGATCTGGCCAACCCGGCACCGGGGCTGCTGGTAGCCGCCGGATGGTTTAGTGATTTTGCAACGCAGAATTCTGGCGTATTCACCAGCGCCGACGACGGACTCACATGGACACGGCGCCTCGATGCCGGCAATCCAGGCACCATTGCCGTCTCGAAGCTTGCGTTTGCGGATGGGTTGGTCGGTGTCGCAGCGGGCGGCCTCGGTATCTGGCGCACCGAAGACGGCGGCCAGACCTGGAGCACAGTCAGCAACGCACCGTCAACGGTCGGCGTCGTAACGAGCTTTTCCGGCGGCGTTTCATGGGCAGATGCGAACACAGTGCTGATCTATGGTGGGCAAGGGTCGATCTTGCGATCGACCGATAAAGGCCAGACGTGGACGGATGTGAGTAACCCAGCCATCACGTCGACGTACTACGACATGGCGTTCAACGCAGTTGGCGTCGGTATCGCTGTCGGCCCGAGCGGACAGGTGGCACGCAGCGTCAATCAAGGCACCACATGGCAGGAGGTCATCACCCCAATGAGTGATGTGGGTAGTGCGGTCGCGTTCGCGAGCGACAACACCGTTGTCGTTATGGGTAGCCTCACGCAAACGATGCAGAGCACCGACGGCGGGCAGAACTGGACCGTCGGTTTCATTGCCGGCGGTAGCAATGTCTACCGCTTGCGATTTGCGACCCCGACGACGGGCCTTGCGGTTGGCGCCAACGGTGGACAGATCGTGCGTACAACCGATGCTGGCGAAACATGGTCGATCATCGGTGGCGGCATTCTCGATCAAGTGGTGACGGGCCTGGCGGCATCGCCGAGCGGCAGCGTGGTGTTGGCCGGCGCACTTAACGCTCCACTGCTACGCAGCATCACATCCGGCGCCAACTGGAGTGACACGGGCGAGCGCTACAGTTCGCCCTCATTTGCCAGCGAGCAGGTAGCGATCGCAATCAGGCCGTCTGGTCAGATTGCGCGATCTAGCGACGCCGGCCAGACGTGGACGGTGGTTCACACCGCTGCGGGCGGACTCACGGCCAGCACCATGGCCACGGCCAGCTTCGGTCTTGTGGTTGGGGACAACGGCCTCATCCTCCGAACGACCGATGGCGGATTGAGCTGGAACGCAGTGACGAGCGGGTCCACGCTGGCGCTCAAGACAGTACGCTGCCTCACTGCCGTGCTCTGTCTTGCCGGTGGTTTTCCCGCAGCGAACTTACTTAGAAGCGCTGATGCGGGGGCTACGTGGTCGCCGGTGAACATCCAACTCCTATCGGGTAGCGCCTTTGTCCGCAGCGTTGCCCGCGTCAGCGACACCATCACGATTATCGCCACTGACAGCGAACTGCAGCGCAGCGACGACGGCGGGCAAACGTGGACCCGCGTCTACACAAGCCTGACAGGCAGCCAGTTGGGGGCATCATTCAACGGTGCGGGGACCGGCATCGTGGTCGGCTACAACGGCATTTTGCGCAGCAGCGACCAGGGATTGAGCTGGGTACGGCAATCCTTGCCGATCTCATTCAATCTGTTTGCCACCACCTGGCTCAATGCGAACACCGTGCTGGTTGGAGGTGACGGCGGCGCTATATTGAGGAATCTGCAGGCGGGCGCGCCGTAGTGAGGCTTTCGCGCACGAAAGGCCGCTCGGTTCATGACGATTCGATCGGTGTCGTAGCCTTTGCTCGATTTCCTTCACTCGTCGTGAGGGCATCGGCGCGGAAGTTATTTACGCTTAACCGGCGGCGTAGGGACCTGTGCAGTCTGTGGAGTATCGGCACAGGGTTTCATAGCAGAAAAATGCCGAACACCAGCGTCCACGAGCATTTCCGGGCAAAAATGCCTATAAACCGTCGCCAATGCTGGAGTTTGTCCTCTGAGCACCGCGCTATTTCTTCTGCGGCGGCAGATCGGTACACACGCCTTCGAACACTTCAGCGGCCATACCAATCGATTCGCCGAGTGTCGGAAAAATAGGATCAGACACCATATAATCCTCGAAAGAGGGCGTTTGAAATTCCTATACTCAATAGCGTCCGGATATGCTGAGCGCCTACTCAAGCCGCGCGCGAACGTTTCGCGGCCTAGAAGTACTTATTTACAACCTCGATGGCAACCGCTGCCGTGAGCGGTTTGGTGACGTACTGCCTGATTTCCGGGAGCGATTTCGCACGTTCGATATCCTTGGGCGAGGGTGAAGACGTGAGCATGACGATAGTGACGTGCTGGGCCGGACTCTTGACTTTCTCGTACGCTTCCACGAAATCGAAACCGCTCATTCTGGGCATATTGATGTCGAGAAAGATGAGATCGATCGGGGGTGAGCCCGACTCGGCCAGATACGCGAGCGCAGCTTCGGCCGACTCTACCGAAATAACTTCTTCGGTTACATTCGCCTTGCGTAGTACATACGCGTGGTAAACGTTATCGGCATCGCTATCATCGACAAGCATGATGCGGGCGATTTTTTTCATGGATTGCCTCCAGATTGCGGTGTAGCCAAACCGTTCGTTTTCGGATTCTTCGCGATGGTCGCAAAAACTTCGCTGCCCACGCCCTTGGTCGACGTAATCCACGCACGACCGCCGTGCATCTCGGCGATCTTCTTGACCATCGCCAGCCCGAGCCCGGAACCCGCGAACTCCTTCGGGGAATTAAGTCGGCGAAAAGTTTGAAACAGCGTCGGCAGCAGTTTTCCATCGATGCCGATCCCATTGTCCTTGACGGAAATCTGCCACTCGTCGGCGAGCGTTAGCACCCGGATGTCAACCTGCGGTGCCACGCCGGGGCGGTGAAACTTCGTTGCGTTGGCGACCATGTTCTGGAGCAACAAGTGGATCGGCGACGCACGTCCACGTATCACGGGCAGTACGGATACTGTGATGTTCGCGCCATTGCGCGCGATGCTGTCCGCAAGGTCGGCCAGGACGTTTTTGACCGTCTGGTCCAAGTCGCAGTCCTGCATTTCAGGGTCGACGTTTCCCAAACTGACATATTGAATCAAGTCATCGAGAAGCGCCTTCATCCGCCGCGCACCCGATGAAATGAAGCTGGTAAACGACTTTGCAGGAGGACTTAGTTCGTGCGCGAAATCGCCTTCGAGAAGGGACGAGAAATTGATGATGGTATTGATGGGCTCGCGCAAATCGTGCGAGAGCACATAGATGAACTGCTGTTGGCTATCGGTGAATTCCAGTAACTGCTGAATCGACGCATTCAGATGCTCTTCCGTGCGCTTCAAATGATCGATATCGTGGACTCGAACGACAATCCCGATTATTTCATCCTTCGCATTCCGCGCGGGAATGTAGCTCACGGCCATGTATCGCCGACCTTTCCCAGGGAACTGGAACTCACTTTCGTAGGAGACCGTCTCTCCCCGCAGGCAGCGTTCGAGCATCGGTTTTACCCGCTGATAGGTTTCGTCGCCCATGAGATCGCACACCGACTTGCCGATGATTTCTTCGCCCGTTTTCTGCCAGTACCCCAAGTAGGTACGGTTGACGAACCGATAGACGAGGTCAATGCCGAGGAACGCTTTTAGATCGAGCCCCGCCGTGAGCATGGCGTTGCGCTGCTCGATATCCAGATTTTTGAGCTCGATCAGTTCTTCGACTTGTTTTTTCCTGGCTATGGACTGACCGCGTCGCTCCAACTGCGCGACGACTTGGCGCGCGAGTACCTGCAGCGCTGTTCTCTGCCCCGCGTCGAGGGTACGCGCGCGCCGGTCGATTACGCACAGGGTGCCGAGCGTATAGCCATCGGCGCTAATCAACGGCGCGCCAGCGTAGAAACGAATGGCGGGATCGCCCGTGACGAGTGGGTTATCGATGAAACGCGGATCCAATGTCGCGTCCCGCACTTCCATCATCTCGTCCGGTGCGTTGATTGCATGAGCGCAAAAGGCGGTATCGCGAGGTGTTTGCGTGACCTCCAAGCCATGATGTGACTTGAACCACTGGCGATCACGATCAACAAGCGAGACTAACGCGATAGGCGTCCCGCAAATCTGCGACGCGAGTGCGGTGAGTTCGTCAAATGACGCTTCGCTGGGAGAATCGAGCACATGCAAACTCTCGAGCGCTACGAGGCGCTGGGCTTCATTCAGGGGACTGGGTGGATGCATGTTCTGTAGGTTTTCGGCGGTGGGACAGGAACATTTAGACTGACAGATCATCAATTGTTCAATTATTTGGCAGCATACATTAACACTTACGCAGGCGTCGTGCGCCGGCGAGAAAACGTCTGCTCGCGAGGCAGCGGAACGCCTTGTGGCTGTTTGGATTAAGCTGTAATGGTTACCGGCACGGTCTGTGTCGCCGATGTGTGGTGACCGGCGATCAAGGATCGCCTACCGTTGCTGATTCCACGATTGCACGCAGGCTAACGAAAAGGAGTTCCCCATAGCCCTGCTTCGAAATATTGGCGCGCCGACCACCATCGCGCCCGGCGCGACACATAGCTGGACTTTCGCATGGGGCAGTGGTCTCGATGTCGGCGTAGTGATGGTCACACCGAATTTGCGGAAATCAAAGTGAGGCTGTCATTATGCGACACATGCCCTACATATGGCTTGGCAACCACGTAATGATGCCGGGGAAGAAATACACCAACAGTACCGCCAGCATCATCAGCCAGAAGAATGGCATCGCAACTCTTGCGATGTAGGTAATTTCGCGTTTGGTCATTCCCTGCAAGACAAAAAGATTAAAGCCAACTGGCGGCGTGATCTGTGCCATCTCCACCACGAGCACAATGAAGATACCGAACCAGATTGGATCGATACCGGCTTTCTGGATAGTCGGCAATATCACGCCCATCGTGAGCACAACCATCGAAATGCCATCAAGAAAACAGCCGAGCACGATGTAAAAAATCATCAGACCGAACAATAACCAGAATGGCGAGAGACCGAGCCCGCCGATCCACTCCGCCAAATGACGCGGCAGGCCGATGTAGCCCATTGCGAGGGTAAGAAAGGCAGCACCAGCAAGGATGAGTGCGATCATGCAATAGAGCCGCGTCGCACCCATCAGGCTTTCATTGAATGTGCGCCAATTCATCGAGCCCTGCACGGCCGAAAGCGCCAGTGCGCCCACCACGCCGAGCGCCGCTGCTTCGGTAGCGGTCGCGATGCCGACATAGATCGAGCCCAGCACCAACGCGATCAGCAGCACCACCGGGATCAGATGGCGCGATTCATAAAGCTTTTGCGTGAAACTCAGGTCGGTATCAGGTAGTGGAATTTTTTCTGGATTCAGCAGCGACCAGATGATTACGTAGCCCATGAACAATGCCGCCAGCATCAGGCCTGGAAATACGCCGGCGATAAACAATTTCGTGATGGATGTGTCTGATGCCACGCCGTAAACAATCATGATGATCGAGGGTGGAATCAGCAATCCCAACGTTCCCGCGCCCGCGAGCGAGCCGATGGTGATGTCATCGGGGTAGCCGCGCTTTTTCAATTCCGGCAACGTCATCTTGCCGATGGTCGCGCAGGTGGCCGCGCTTGATCCCGACACCGCTGCAAAAATCGTGCAGCCGATGATGTTGGTGTGCAGCAAGCGCCCCGGAATTTTTGATACCCACGGCGCCAAGCCCTTGAACATATCTTCGGAGAGCTTGGTGCGGAACAGGATTTCGCCCATCCAGATAAACAGCGGC
>JANOQY010000430.1:0-1604 GCA_031414995.1 Betaproteobacteria bacterium | reverse complement strand
TGCGTCCCGCGTACTTGCCAGCCTCGTCATTGGTGCCACCACCGCCAGCGTTGCCCCAAGCGTCTCTGCGCAAACCCCAGGTCCCGACAAGCTGGTAGATGCCCTCGAAGGCGTATTCGGCAAGCACGCGGCGCGCCGTTCTGGCGCAAAAGGTGTTTGTGCATCAGGCTTTTTTGTCGGGACACCGGACGGTCGCGGTTTGAGCAGTTCCGCCATTTTTAGCGGTCAGGAAATTCCCGTGATCGCGCGCTTTTCGATTGGCGGCGGCAGCCCCAAGGCCACCGATAAAGGCAAAAGCGTGCGCGGGCTTGCGCTGAAATTCAGCGGGCCGGGCGGCGAATCGTGGGAGATGGCCAATATTTCTGCACCGGTGTTCTTCGTGAACAGCCCTGAAAACTTCGTAAAGTTCCTCGAAGCGCGTCGGCCAGACCCGGCGACTGGTCGCCCCGATCCCGCGAAGGTGAAGGCATTCAATGAAAGCCACCCCGATTCGAAACCACAAATAGAATGGCTGGCCAAAGCGCCGGTACCAGCGAGCTACGCCACCGTAAATTACTGGGGCGCCAATGCATTTGAATTTACGACGCCCGCCAAAAAGAAAGTGTTCGGCAAATGGATGTTCGAGCCAGCCAGCGGCCAGAAAGGATTGTCGGAGGACGAGCTCAAGCAGTTGCCAGACGACTTCCTCGCCGACGAACTTCGCAAGCGCGCTGCCAGCAGCAACATCGCGTTTAATTTCAACGTCCAGATCGCAGAATCTGGTGATGTCGTCAACGACGCGACGGTACCGCTACCGGCTAATCGCAAAGTGGTGACCGCTGGTCGCCTGGTGATCGACAAAGTCGAGGCAGGCCCGGGCGGCGCGTGCGACAAGATAATATTCAACCCGTTGGTACTGCCAAAAGGTGTTGGCCCGTCAGCCGATCCAACCCTCATTGCGCGACCGGCGTCGTACGGCGTCTCGTTTGGTCGTCGTGTGAGCAACTAGTAAGCGATGCGCGGCGACTAAATCCGCGCTGGCGCAAGCACGATCGGGTCAAGTCTTCTTAGTCAAATGACAATGAAAGACTTGACCTCGTCGTCATCATATTGTGCCCGGTGCCACGTTGCGGGGTCGGTTTGAATTGTTAGGCCGCGGGCTTGGAAGCTGTTGAAAACACCAAAAAAGCGAATAGAACCTCAATCAATCCGCCGAGTCCTGCGGCAACGGCTGGCGGGACCGCCGAGAAAAAGGCGAGATTGCCAGCAACAATAAGGCTCACTCCCAATATCCAGAAAATTGGTCTACCAAAAATACTTGCAAAGATAAGATAGCGACTGCCAATCGTTGCCATCATTGCCGGGAAAAATAGTGCTGGCTTTAGCAGGTAAAGGCCGTAGGCCATTGCGCAACAGACGATAAGCCAAATTGTCGATGCCATCGCAAGCTGGTTCAGCGCGTTGTCTTTGTTTGTCTTCGCGGGTCGTCCTAGCGCCTTTGTAACAACAATGCCAATCGGATAAATGAGCGCACCGCCAATGAGCAGCGTCCATACGGCCTTGTTCATCCCAAGCTGATAGCACACCAATGCGGCTGCAATCCAAACGAGGCCCGATACCAGAAT
>JANOQY010000429.1:0-2075 GCA_031414995.1 Betaproteobacteria bacterium | reverse complement strand
GGTGGCAAAGCGGCTGGACGCCAAAACTCATGTCGTATTTGTCACCGCATACGATCAATACGCCGTCGATGCGTTTGACCAGCAGGCGGCGGATTATTTGTTGAAGCCCGTGACAGACGATCGCCTGACGCGCACCATCGCACGCCTCAAGGAAAAAATTTCAACATCGGAAGTGCCGGGCGATGTCGCAGGCATTCTCAAACAACTGGCCGCGACGTTGCCACCGAGCAAGAATACGCATCTGCGCTGGATACGCGCGTCCGTTGGCGAAACGGTGCGGCAAATTCCTGTCGATGAAGTATTTTATTTTCAGGCGCAAGACAAATACGTCAGCGTCTACACTTCAGCAGGTGAATCACTGATCCGCACGCCGCTTGCAGAGCTACAAGCCGAACTGGACCCAAACGAATTTTGGCAAATTCACCGTTCAACCATCGTCAACGTGAACTGTGTCGCAGCGACGACGCGCGATGTGATGGGCAAGACATTATTGAAACTCAAAGACTGCAAAGCCGAGTTGCAAGTTAGCCGTGCCTACGCGCACCTATTTAAACAGATGTAATTGCCTTCATTTGTCTGTCGTGCCATTGCGACAACGTCAGCAATGCGCAGGTGGCACCGATGAGTGCCCAAAACATATCCGATTGCGTATCCCACGGGTCGCCCTGCGTGCCCAGAAATTCATCCGCGCCCTGCCCCAAGATCAGCGCGCTCCACCATTCGATGATTTCATAAAAAGCAGAAAATCCGAGGCAAATCGAGATGCACAAAAACGCGACCACACCACGGCGAGTGATCGAAAATTTGCGTACCAGCACCTCGCGCGCGACGATTGCGGGGATAAATCCTTGCGCAAAGTGGCCGATCTTGTCGTAGTTGTTTCTCGTGAAGCCAAACCAGTCCTGCATCCAGAAACCCAGCGGCACACGGGCATAAGTGTAGGCACCGCCAAGAATCAAGACGAGGCCGTGAATCGCGATCAACCAATACAGCAACGTGGTGAGCTCGAACGTTTTACGCGTCCACCACATCAGCACCAATGCAACAAAACACGGTGCCACTTCCAGCCACCACGTCGCGCGGTCGTACGGTGCCCAGCCCGACCAAGCGAGGCTCACAATCCATAGCGCAATCAGTGCAGCGAATGCAGCAGGTATGTGTTTTGCGGAAGCGTTGGCATTCATCGGCGGATTTTCTCTGCGTCAATCGTTGCGGTTGGTCTGCGTGCTACACTTTTCGCCTGTATCTAATCCACCAGCAGCAGGAGTTTTGATTCGTCATGTTAACGCTTCACATCAACGGTGAACAAAAGCAATTTCCGCCTGACCTCAATGTCGCGCAATTAGTGGCGACCATGTCGCTAGCAGGCAAGCGATTCGCGGTTGAGTTGAATGGCGAAATTGTGCCCAAGAGTGGACATGCGACGACGACATTGCGCGATGGTGACCAGCTTGAAGTGGTGGTTGCGGTGGGGGGCGGCTAGTGGGCAGCACCGGCAATGATGCCGACACCTTCACCGTTGCGGGCCGCGCGTATCGCTCGCGATTATTGGTTGGCACAGGGAAGTATCGCGATTTTGCGGAGACCCGTACGGCCATTGACGCTTCCAATGCCGAGATCATCACGGTGGCGATCCGCCGCGTAAATATTGGCCAGAATCCCAACGAGCCAAATCTGCTGGAGGTATTGCCGCCGTCGAGATTCACCATCCTGCCCAACACCGCCGGCTGCTACAACGCGCAGGAAGCTGTACGCACATTGAGGCTGGCGCGTGAACTTCTCGATGGGCATGCGCTGGTAAAACTGGAAGTGCTAAGCGACGATGCAACGCTTTTTCCAAACATGCCTGAAACAATTATTGCCGCAAAAGAGCTGGTGGCCGACGGATTTCAGGTGATGGTGTATTGCTCGGACGATCCGATACAGGCAAAAATGCTGGAAGAAATCGGCTGCATTGCTGTGATGCCACTGGCATCGTTGATCGGCTCGGGCATGGGTATATTGAACCCATGGAATCTGCAAATCATTATCGACCGCGCCAAGGTGCCGGTGTTGGTGGACGCGGGCATCGGCAC
>JANOQY010000428.1:0-2030 GCA_031414995.1 Betaproteobacteria bacterium | reverse complement strand
CCAAACGACAATCTTTCGTTGCGTGGCAGCCTAGTGCCGTGAAAGGTGTGGCCGCCTTGATCGCTTCGCAGCCACTGCAAGCGTGGAAGGATTATCTGCGCGTGCGGGTGATCGCTGCCAATGCCGACGTGCTGCCGCGTGTTTTCGCTGATCAAGCATTGGCGCTACGGGGTCTGGCTGCCGACAAGTCCAAAAGTTCACGCGCCCAACGTGCAACCGAGGTAACCCAATCGGCCATGAGCGATGCCATTGGCAGGTTGTACGTCGAACACCACTTTCCTGCCGCACACAAGGCACGCGTGCAGGCCATTGTCGCCAATGTTGTGGCGGCTTTTACCCGGCGGGTAGAAGCAGTGACATGGATGTCACCCGCAAGCAAGGCTGTCGCGCTTAATAAATTGAAGACGATGTACTTCGGCGTTGGGTATCCGGAAAAGTGGCAGGACTATTCGAATTTGATTGTGGACGCAGATGATGCGGTGGGCAATCTTCAGCGCATCGCGGAGAGGAGTTATCGGCAGACTCTGGCGCGACTTGGCAAGCCCGTTGACAAAACAGAATGGAGCGTCCCGCCGCAGTGGGCCGGCGGGAACCTCATGTTTCAGTTGAATTCATACAATTTCACAGCTGCACTCCTGCAGGCCCCGAAATTTGACGCGACTGCGTCAGACGCCATGAACTACGGCGCGATCGGCGCCATCGTCGGGCACGAAGTGAGCCACTTCGTCGATATGCTTGGGGCTGAGTATGAGGTTGACGGCAGCGCGCGGCGCTGGTGGACCGCCGACGACATCGCGCGTTTTGAGGCAGCAAATACGCCGCTGGTGCATCAGTTTTCCAGCTATCAGCCATTTCCGGATTTGGCCATCAACGGCAAGCTGACACTGACAGAAAACATTGCCGATTTGGGCGGGCTGGCGGCCGCCTTCGATGCCCATCGAGCCGTAATCGGCAACAGGTTGACCGACAAAGAATACGTTCGGCAGCAGGACCGTCAATTCTTCATCGGCTACGCACGTAGTTGGCGCAGCAAATTTCGTGAGGACACGTTAAGGAAGTATGTTGCCACCGACGGCCACGCCCCGGAGAGCTATCGCATCGCCACGGTCCGCAATCTCGACGCTTGGTATGAAGCATTCGACGTCCAGCCGGGGCAGCAGCTCTACCTGGCACCTGCAGCGCGCGTGCGGATCTGGTGAGCGCCGGGACGAGTTGACCGATGCGAGCTAACAGCAAATGAAAGCGGCGAGGCGCGCATTTTCGCCAAACCTGAGCTGCGTAAGTACAACCAGGAGCGTCACTTGATGGATATGCAACTAAGATCGGAGAACATTCGTGAAGTCAATTTCGCAACGCCGATGTCGGCGGCAAACTGCGAAGGCGGTCACGCGATTGCTACTGGAGATGCAAGTTTCGAGCTGATTCATTTTTTCTCGGACGATCCCGATAGCGAGCTCATTCGGGCACTACGTGAGTACGGCTACAAGGTTACGGCGCACCACCTTGATGCCGATTTTTCGACTCTTGGGAACGCAACCCGCGCCACCATCGTAATGGACGCACCGCATTTGTCGAAAAGTTTCAACTTTTGTCGGCAGTTGCGCGCGCGCGGGTTCGACGTTCCACTCGTCACACTCGCTGCCTCGACCGATCCGTTCGATGAAGTGCTTGCGCTTGAGTTAGGTATCGACGATGTGGTCGCCCGGCAGGTGCATCCGCGCGTGTTGCTGGCGCGCCTGCACGCGATCTCGCGGCGCGCCCTGCGCGTGCGTGCGGATGCGCCAGTCTCGACGTTGCGCTTCGGCGAGCTTCACGTCGATGGCGAAAACCGCAACGTAACGTTATGCGACAACCGCATTGGAACGACATCGGGTGAGTTTGATCTGCTATGGCTGCTTGCGCAAAATGCGGGCAACGTCATTCGGCGTGATGATGTCCTCAAGCGTTTGCGCGGTTTGAGCGGCTCGCACGGCAGCCGTTCGGTCGACGCGCGGCTCTATCGGCTTCGCCAGCGTTTCGTCGATGTACCC
>JANOQY010000427.1:0-64007 GCA_031414995.1 Betaproteobacteria bacterium | reverse complement strand
TGGTAAATCCGTGGCAAGATATGCGGTCTTCCTGATCTGGTGAGCTTGTTTCTGTGAATGTGTGTTTGTGAGCGTTTTTACCCCGATTACGACTGATGAAGCGCGCGCGTTTATCGCGTCCTACGGCGTCGGCGACATCATTGATTTTCAGAATATCGCGGCCGGTGTGGAGAACTCCAATTTCTTCGTCACCACTACCGAGGGGCGATACGTCCTCACCATTTTTGAGAAAATCCCGCGCAAGGATCTCGATTTCTACATGGGGTTGATGTCGCACCTGCATCGCAATGGCGTGCCTTGTGCCGCGCCATTGCCGACCAGCGATGGAACCGTCATTCGAGAGTTAAAAGGCAAACCAGCCGCGCTGGTGACGCGCCTGTCGGGCAACGATATCGCCCATCCAACGCCGAAAGATTGTCACGCTGTTGGTGCCGCGCTGGCGCACATGCACGCTGCTGCGCAAACGTTTGCGCTGCAAATGCCCAACTGGCGCGGTCGTGCATGGTGGCGCAGTTATGCGATCGAATTGCAGAAACATCTATCGGTCAGTGAGAACCTGCAAATCGCCACCGAGATCGAGTATCAGCATCATTTTGATGCGCTAAGTCTGCCGCGCGGTGTGATTCATGGCGACCTGTTTCGCGACAATATCCTCTGGGACGATCACGGCACGCATCACACGCCGCAGATGATCGATTTTTATTTTGCGTGTAACGAGCAATTTCTCTTTGATGTCGCCGTGACCGCCAATGACTGGTGCCTCGATTATTCTGCGTACCCGGCGGCCAAGCTGCACGCTGCGAACGTCGGCGCGCTATTGAGCGGCTATGCCAGCGTGCGTGCCTTCTCCAAAGCTGAACTTGCCGCATGGCCGCAAATGCTTCGTGCCGCCGCGCTACGTACCTTGCTTGGACGTCTGGGTTATCATCACTTTCCGCGCGATTCCGAGCTCACGCATCCAAAGGATCACGCGTTCTCTGCACGATTGCTGCATTATCATGCCACCCACGAATCTGAAAATCGTGCCCTGATGCTGATCGCATCCTGAGTATCACGGCGCAATAACAACCCCTAGCTCATATGCAAGTTATCGACGTACCCGCCAGCACTGGCGTTGCCTGGATCAAATTGTCTTTTACCCTCTTTCGTGCCCAGCCGCTCGGTTGGATTGGCCTCACGTCGGCGTGGATGTTCACAACAATTTTATTGTTTTTTGTGCCGGTCATCGGTGCGGCCATTGCCACCATTATGCAGCCGGGATTTTTTGCGGGTTTCGTGCTCGCGGCGCGCGATCAGGAGGCGGGCAAACCGGTCGGCGTGCATCAATTGTTTGCCGCATTTCGCGCTAACGGGCGGCCGCTGGTGACGCTCGGGTCGATAACGCTGCTTGCCGAAATCATGGTGATGGTGATTCTTTCGCTCATGGGTTTTCCCCGTATGGTGCCAGCGGGCGATGGCGGGTTGCCGGATGTTCAGGCGTACGTGCAGTTGCTCGATGGCAAGGAATGGCTGGTGTTCCTGGCGTTTGCACTGATGCTCGCCATCAAGGCGGCGTTGTGGTTTTGCGCCGCGATTCTCGCGCTCAATCCGATGCCGGCCACGCACGCGATACGCTGGAGTTGCTATGCACTGATCGCCAATTTCCTGCCGATGCTGGTCTTCGGCATATTGATGACGCTGATATTTTTTGTTGCCGCGTTGCCACCCTTTATCGGCATGCTGGTGGCCATGCCGATTTACGCCATCGCGCACTACGTCACCTACCGGGATCTGTTCCGACCCTCGATTGAGGTTGATGCAAGCCGTATAGAACCATCACAAACGACGTAGAACCAGCATCGACGGGTGTTTCACGCAATAAATAGCTGAAAAAGCCCGCCAGTTCTAGTGTTTGACAATTACATCGTGAATCAGGAATAGATTCAACGGCGTTAAATGGCGGTGAGTTTTGCGTACTGCAACGCCAGCCATTTCATGCCATCAGCGCGGAATTTTACTTGCACGCGCGCATCCAGTCCGCGACCTTCGAAATTGAGGACCACACCTTCGCCAAATTTGGCGTGTTGCACGTTTTGCCCGATGCCGAATGGATACGCATCTGGCCGCGCGGTTTCGAATCGCGCGCGTGATGTGTCGGGTGCACCTTCGCGACCGTAGTCGCCATCCGTGCCGTTGCTGTTGCGCTGTTGGCTGGGGGAATATGGACGATCACCGCTGTCGCGTCCTTCTATCCACGCACCGCGACTGGCGGCATCGCTTTTGCCACCGCCCCAGGATTGCTGTGCAGTAAAGCCTCCGGCGGAACGCGATGTCGGATACGTCTGCGACCCCGACAGGTAGCCGGATTGCTTTTCCGGCACGACGATCCATTTGCAAAGTGGCGCCGGAATTTCATCGACAAAGCGCGAGACGATGCCGTAACGAATCTGCCCGTGAAGCATGCGCTGGCTGGCATACGAAAGATAAAGCCGCTCGCGGGCGCGCGTCACGGCCACATACATGAGACGCCGTTCTTCTTCGACGCCGTCGATATCATTGGCCGAGTTATCGTGCGGGAACAACCCTTCTTCAAGGCCACTGAGGAACACCGCCTTGAACTCAAGCCCCTTGGCGGCATGCACCGTCATCAGTTGTAGCGCGTCTTCATTCACGCCCGCTTCATGTTCGCCCGCCTCCAAACTCGCATGCGTCAGAAAGCCGATCAGCGATGTATCTTCGCCCTCGTATTCTTCCTGAAATTGCGCCGTCGCCGTGACCAGCTCAGCCAGGTTTTCCAGCCGATCAGCGCCTTCACGCTCCGCCACATAGTGCGCACGCAAGCCGCTTTTTTCGAGGCACTCGTCGGTTAATTCCGGCAATGAAACTGCGCCAGACGATGCTTTCAACCCCTCGACAATTTTCAGGAACGCGCCAATCATGGATGCCGCGCGGCCGCTAATTTCACCCTGTGCGATACCGGATGCCGCTGCCGCGTAAAACGAAATGTTGTAGCGCTGCGCTAAATCCTGCACTTGCTCGACCGAACGCGCACCGATGCCGCGCGGCGGAAAATTGACTACGCGCGAAAACGCGCCGTCGTCGTCCGGGTTACCGGCAAGCCTGAGATAAGCTAGCGCGTGCTTGATCTCCTGCCGCTCGAAGAAGCGCAATCCACCGTAAACGCGATAGGCAAGACCGGCGCGAAACAGTGCGTGCTCCAGCACGCGCGATTGCGCGTTCGAGCGATACAGCAACGCCATATCGTTAAGCGATATGCCATTACGATCCAGTGATTTCACTTCATCGACGATGAATTGCGCTTCGTCGTTGTCGGACGCCGCCGCGTAAATACGGATTGGCTCGCCCGTGCCCGCGTCGGTCCAGAGATTCTTTCCGAGTCGATCCTTGTTATGCTGAATGACCGCGTTGGCGGCATCAAGGATATTTCCCTGCGAGCGATAATTCTGTTCGAGCTTGATGACGTTGCCATCGGCAAAGTCGCGTTGAAATTCACGCATATTGGCTGCTTCTGCGCCGCGAAAGCCGTAGATCGACTGGTCATCATCGCCCACCGCAAAAACCGCATTCTCACGACCGGCCAGCAGCTTGATCCATTTGTATTGCAAGCGATTGGTATCTTGAAACTCATCGACTAAAATGAATTTGAAACGCTCGCGATAGTGTTCCTGCAACGCCGCGTTCTTGGACAGTAATTCATAGCAGCGCAACAGCAGCTCGGCAAAATCGACCACGCCTTCGCGCTGGCATTGCGCATCATAAGCCGCGTAAAACTCGACCTGCCGGCGCGTAAATTCATCGGTCGCTTCAACCGCATTCGGACGCAGGCCCTGATCCTTCGCGCCGTTGATAAACCAGCCCAGTTCGCGCGGCTTGAATTTTTCGTCATCAACGTTTAATGCTTTGAGCAAACGCTTGATGGCAGATTGCTGATCGGCAGAATCGAGAATTTGAAACGTCTGCGGCAGATTGGCATCGCGGTAGTGCGTACGCAATAGCCGATTACACAGGCCATGGAAGGTGCCAATCCACATGCCACGGGTGTTGATCGGCATCATCGCCGACAAGCGTGTCAGCATTTCCTTGGCGGCTTTATTGGTAAACGTGACCGCCAGCAATCCTGCGGGACTCACCTGACCTGTCTGGATGAGGTACGCGATGCGGGTGGTGAGCACACGGGTCTTGCCGCTGCCGGCACCCGCAAGCACGAGCGCACTCACGCGCGGCAACGTGACCGCTTTCAGTTGCTCCGGATTGAGGTTTTCAAGAAGGCGAGGGTGATGCGCTGGATCGGGTGCGAAAGAATTCATCTGATGCCGTCAAAAATGTCTTTGCATTATAAGGGCACGATTCATCACCATCGACCAGTCTGCACTGACCCCCACTGTATAATCGCCACTTACATAAAAATCGAACGTTCAAGCCTAGTTTCCCTATGAATTCTGCGTACCAGCCCCAACAAATCGAAACCGCCGCGCAAGCCGAATGGACCGCCAAAGACGTCTATCGCGTGGCCGAAAACGCTGTCGATAAAGCGGGCCAGCCAAAGCCGAAGTTTTATGCCTGCTCGATGCTGCCTTATCCATCCGGCAAGCTGCACATGGGCCATGTGCGCAACTACACCATCAACGACATGATGGCGCGGCAATTGCGCATGAAGGGCTATAACGTCCTGCAGCCGATGGGTTGGGACGCATTTGGATTGCCGGCGGAAAACGCGGCGATGAAAAATAATGTCGCGCCCGCCAAGTGGACCTACGAGAACATCGCCTACATGAAGAAGCAGTGCCAGGCGATGGGCTGGGCGATCGACTGGTCACGCGAATTGGCGACCTGCGATCCCGAGTACTACAAGTGGAACCAGTGGTTCTTTTTGAAGCTGCTCGAAAAAGGCGTCGTCTATAAAAAGACGCAGCTGGTGAATTGGGACCCAGTCGACATGACTGTCTTGGCAAACGAGCAGGTGGTCGATGGCAAAGGTTGGCGGTCCGGCGCGCCGGTGGAAAAGCGCGAGATACCCGGCTACTACATGGGCATCACCAAATACGCGGAAGAATTGCTCGACTGCGTGGCCAATAAATTGACTGGTTGGCCCGCGAGCGTGCGCGCGATGCAGGAGAACTGGATCGGAAAGTCGGTGGGGGTGCGGTTTGCTTTTGCACACGATGTGAAAGATTCGTCTCGCAACCTTGTGCAAGACGGAAAGCTGTTCGTCTTTACGACGCGTGCTGACACTATTATGGGTGTCACGTTTTGTGCCGTTGCAGCCGAGCACCCGCTCGCCGAAGTCGCCGCAGCGCGCGATGCCAAAGTTGCTGCATTCATCGAGGAAACCAAGAGTGGCACCGTCATGGAAGCCGATATGGCGACGATGGAAAAGAAGGGGGTTGCAACTGGGCTCTTTGTCGTTCATCCAATAACGGGCAAATCGATCCCGGTTTGGGTGGGCAACTATGTGCTCATGAGCTACGGTGACGGCGCGGTGATGGGCGTGCCGGGGCACGATGAGCGCGATTTTGCGTTTGCGAAAAAATATGACTTGCCGATCAAACAGGTTATCGATGCGGGCAAACCATACTCCACCGATGCATGGCAAACGCATTACGCTGACCTTGGTAGCTGTATCGCATCGGGCGCAATGGATGGCATGAACTATGACAAAGCCGTTGATTTCGTTGCCGCGAAGACCGCAGGCTCAGGCGGCGAAAAGAAAATCCAATACCGCCTCCGCGATTGGGGCATCTCCCGCCAGCGCTATTGGGGCACGCCGATCCCGATCATCCACTGTACCGATTGCGGCGACGTACCCGTTCCCGAAAAAGATTTGCCCGTCGTATTGCCGCTAGACTTAATCCCTGACGGCTCCGGCAGCCCGCTAAAAAAAGACGAGCGCTTCATCAACTGCGCATGCCCCAAGTGCGGCAAACCCGCCAAGCGCGAAACAGACACGTTGGATACCTTCGTCGATTCGTCGTGGTACTTCATGCGATATACCTCGCCCAACACCGCGCCGGACTATCACGACAAGATGGTGTCGTCGGGCAACGACTACTGGATGCCGATGGACCAATACATCGGTGGCATCACGCATGCCGTGCTGCATCTGTTGTACGCGCGCTTCTGGACCAAGGTCATGCGTGATCTGGGCATGCTGAAGTTCGACGAGCCGTTTACCAATCTGTTGTGTCAGGGCATGGTGCTCAACCACATCTACTATCGCAAGGGCGACAAGGGTGGCATCGAGTATTTCGCGCCGGACGATATTGAGCCGGTGTTGGATGCGGCGGGCAAACGAGCGTCGTACCGATCAAAAACGGATGGCTTGCCCGTTGTTTATGACGGCGTTGGTACGATGTCGAAATCAAAATTGAACGGCGTCGATCCGCAGCAGATGATCGACCAATATGGGGCCGATGCTGCTCGGCTTTTTGTGATGTTTGCGAGCCCGCCGGAGCAGACGATTGAATGGTCAAGTGCGGGCGTGGAGGGAACGCATCGTTATCTGCGGCGCCTGTGGAATTTCTGCGCAGGTATTAACGACGTGGTGTGCGATGCTGGTGCCGTGAATGCCTCGACATTGAGTAATGATGCGAAGAAATTACGCCATGAAATTCACGCGACGCTAAAGCAGGCGAGCTACGACTATTCGCGTATGCAATACAACACGGTGGTTTCGGCGTGTATGAAAATGCTCAACATGCTCGAAGAGAATCGGAACGCCGCACCTACCGTTGTGCGTGAAGGCGTGTCAATCCTGTTGCGCGTTTTGTACCCCGCCTGTCCTCATGTGACGTGGCAGTTATGGAATGACCTCGGCCTCGCCAAACAGTGGGGCGACATCCTCGATGCCCCTTGGCCCGAACCCGACCCCGTCGCGCTGGAGCAAGACGAAATCGAGATGGTCGTGCAGGTGAACGGCAAGCTTCGCGGTAGCATTCGCGTGCCGAAAGCGGCGACGAAGGAAATGATCGAACAAATGGCGCTTGCCGATCCGGGGGTCATAAGGCACTTAGAAGGCCGTCCGGTAAAACGAGTAATCGTGGTGCCTGGCAAACTTGTCAATGTGGTGGTCTGAATGATTATTTCGCGCGGCATCTCAATTGTTGCGGCCTTGCTGTTGACGGCAGCTTTGTCATCGTGCGGCTTCCAGCTTCGCGGCCAGTACGCGCTGCCATTTTCGAGCGTATTCGTTTCAACCTCCGGCGCGTCGGTGGTTGCCTCGGCGCTTAAACGCGAACTCGCCAACGTTCCCACGAAGCTGATGGCAAGCGCAAAAGACGCTGATGCCCAACTCAACATTCTTGAGGATAGACGCGAACGGCAAATTCTGTCGCTCTCGGGCGCTGGTCGGGTGCGTGAATACGAACTCAAGCTGCGCGTCAGCTACCAGTTGGTAGACGCCAAGGGCAGCGTATTTATACCCACCAGCGAGATTCAGTTATCGCGCATTCTCAGCTATGACGATTCACGCATCATCGCCAAGCAACAGGAAGAGGCATTGCTCTATCAGGATATGGAACGCGATGCAGTCGGGCAAATACTGCGTCGCATGACGGCGATAAAACGCCCGGTTTAGTCATGGCGAACCTCCCCGGATTTCTGGCGTTTCAGTCGTCTGCGAAGTTGCACCCTATAAACGCGATGTCATGAGCGCGAATTACCGTCTACTGATGGTTGAAGACTCAGCCGACGACGCTGAGCTGCTGCATTATTCGCTACGCGATGCCTCGTTCAAGTTCACTTCCGTCCGCGTCGAAACCGAAGAGGAGTACCGTGCCGCACTGGCTGGCGACGCGCTACCCGACGTGGTGCTTTGCGATTACCACCTGCCGCGCTTCAGCGCCGATCGTGCCCTGCAAATACTGCAAGCGCGCCAACTCGATATTCCATTTATCGTCGTATCGCATCACATCGGTGAGGACGCCGCCGTCGCGGCGATGCAGGATGGCGCCAGCGATTACCTGCTGAAAAACCGTTTGGGACGGTTGGCGAAAGCCATCGAATCCGCGATTGAGCGCCGCAGTTCGCGCCAGCAGAAAGCGATGGCTGAAAAGGCGCTGCTCACGAGTGAGGCGATGAAGCGCGGCATTCTGAATTCACTCAACACACGCATCGCCGTGCTCGACGGTCGCGGTGTGATTGTGGCGTCCAATAAAGCCTGGGAAAATTTTGACGATGCACGCGGTCGTCTGTACAAAACGCACGCTACTGTTGGAACCAACTATCTCGATCTCGCGAAGGAGGCCGCAGACCGCGGCGATGGACTGGCGGAGCGCAGCTTGAACGATATGCGATCAGTGATTAATCGCGAACGCGATTTTGCGTCGATGGAATACGAGCTCTCCGGGTCGGGCGGGACGCGCTGGTTTTTGGCGCGCGTGATGCCGCTGGAAGACAGTACCGATGGTGCGGTGATATCGCACGAAGACATCACCGACCGCACGCTGGCCCATCACGCACTGGGTGAAGCGAACAAGCGGTTGCAGGCACTCTCCAAACGCGTGCTGAGCATTCAGGAAGAAGAAAGACGAAACATTTCGCGTGAATTGCATGACGACATCGGCCAGTCGTTGACGGCGCTAAAGATTGGATTGCATCGGATTGCGCAACGCGTCAGCGATGACCACAAGCCATTGCTCACCGAATGTTTAAGCATTGCCGACACCACACTCGATAAATTGCGCAACCTTTCGCTTGAGCTGCGCCCACCGCAGCTCGATCAGTTCGGCCTCGAAGGCGCGCTCGAATGGCTGGCTGATCATCAGAGGAGCGCAACAGGCATCAATGTCGAGTGTCAATTTGCGGGCCTTTCGCAGCGCCTGCCCGCAGAGCTTGAAGGCGCGTGCTATCGCATCGCCCAAGAGGCGCTTAACAACGCCACCCGTCACGCGAACGCAAAAAATATTTATATCCGGGTAGAGCTGATTGACCGCCTCCTCACGCTCGCGATCCGTGACAATGGCGTAGGATTCGATATGGACACAGCGCGAAGCAAGGCCATCAAAACCGGGAGCCTGGGGTTGATCAGTATGGAAGAGCGTGCGCAACTTGCCGGTGGACAGCTAAAGTTTCTCACTGTCCTGGAATTGGGCACGATGGTGCAGGCAACATTCGCGCTCGAAAGCGTAGGCAGCGTGGATAGCGCACTCGCTCACGGGCGCCGCGAACCGACCATCGCAGGAACGCTATGGGCATGATCCGCGTGTTGCTTGCTGATGATCACGCGCTGGTGCTGGCGGGCATTCGCGCACTGGTGTTGGAATTGGGTGATACACAAATCGTCGCCGAGGCCAACAACGGTCGCGATGCGGTCGCGCTCGTGAAACAACACAAACCCGATCTCGTCATCATGGATATTTCCATGAAAGAACTCAACGGCATCGAGGCCACCGCCCAGATCAGGAGCGAAGTGCCGACCGCGCAGGTATTGATTTTATCGATGCACACGACTGAAGATTTTGTACGTCGGGCGATCAAAGCCGGAGCCGCAGGTTACCTCGTCAAGGATTCCGCGCCGCTGGATCTGAAGATGGCGATTGCCGCCGTGATGCGTAATGAAATTTACTTGTCACCTCGCGTATCCAGACACGTCGTTTCCGGTTTCCTGCATGGCCAGCCTGGCAAGGATGAATCGTCGATGGATGCATTGACAGCACGGCAGCGTGAGATTCTGCAGCTCATCGCAGAAGGAAAAAGCACCAAGGAAATCGCCTACCAACTTACCGTCAGCGTAAAAACGGTGGAAACTCATCGCGCCGCGTTGATGGACCGCCTCGGTATTCACGATATCCCGGGCCTGGTGCTTTATGCCATCCGACAAGGCCTGATTAGCGTGGACAACGCGGATTCCTGAATTGCGGCGCGGGTGTCGCAGAACCGCAGAGGAAAAAACGTAAGCTCTAGTATTGGCGGGCATCGCAGGCCGGTATTGCTCGGAAAGACCCGCCAATGCTGGTGTTTAAAAATTTACCGATTAAATCACCAGCGAAAGTAACCTCACCGACTCAAGCCCGTCAGGCTGCGTTCCAGCGCGCGCGTGAGCGGCTGCTCAAGGTAGGGTAGCAGCAGATAGAGGCTGGCAAAGCCGGTCGTGATGGTGGCGGGCATGCCGACCGACATCAGGTTTAGCTGCGGCGCCACTCTCACCATCACACCCAGCGCCAGATTGACGATCAGCAGCACCGCGATAAACGGCAGCGCCAGTTGCAGCCCCAGCCTAAACATATCGGCACCGGCGGCGACGAGGCTCTTGATGTCGTTAATCGTGAACGCACCAGTGCCGATGGGAAAAATCCGGAAGCTGTCGGCCAAGGTGTGGATGAGCAGCAAATGGCCGTTGATACCAAGGAACATCAGCATTGCGATCAAGCCCAACCAACTACCGACGGCAGTGCCGCCTTGCTGGCTTTGTGGATCGAAAAATCCAGCGAAGGAGAGGCCCATCTGCAAGCCGATCAGCTCACCTGCCATTTTGATTCCGGCCATCACGAGCCGCACCATGAAACCTAATGCCAGACCGATAAGCACTTGCTGGATGACCAGCGGAAATGTTTGCGCAGAATCGAGCGAAACCTGTTGTTGCAGCGGCAGTGTCGGTGCGATCACGATGGCGACCGCCACGCCGAGGCCGATCTTTACGCGCATCGGTATTGCGCGGTCTGAAAACAGCGGTGCCGCCATGAACAACGCCAGCACCCGCAGGAACGGCCACAGGTACAAGCCGACCCACCCCATCAGCTGATCGGCAGAAAAGGTCAGCATGATGGAGCGTTCAGCCGATTGCCGACGGGATACTGGTAAATAACCGCTGCATGTATTCCACCAACAATTGAATCATCCACGGCCCGGCGATCACGAGTGTGGCAAGTATCGCCAACAGCTTGGGCAGAAAGGACAGGCTGGCTTCATTGATCTGGGTGGCAGCCTGAAAAATACTCACCAGCAAGCCGGTAATCAGTGCGGCAAGCAACAACGGCGCGCCCACGACGAGCATGACCTCCATCCCTTGCTGGGCCAACGTGATCACGCTTTGCGGATTCATCTATTTTCCTTAGACGGCAAAACTGGCCACGAGCGAGCTCACCAGCAGGTTCCAGCCATCGGCGAGTACGAACAACATGAGCTTGAACGGTAACGAGACGAGCACCGGCGATACCATCATCATGCCCATCGACATCAGCACGCTGGCTACGACCATGTCGATAATAAGAAACGGGATGAAAATCATGAAGCCGATTTGGAACGCTGTTTTGAGTTCACTCGTGATGAAAGCTGGGACGATGATGCGAAGCGGTAGTGTCTCGGCGTTGCGTGCACCCTCGTAACGCGCGAGCTTGGCAAATAACGCGAGATCAGGATCGCGAATCTGTTTGAGCATGAACGATTTCAGCGGCTTTTCGCCCCGGGAAATCGCCTCATCAAGACTAATTTTTTGTTGCGTGAAAGGCAGATACGCTTCCGTGTGCACTTTGTCGATTACCGGGCCCATCACAAACATGGTCAGGAATAGTGATAACCCGATCAGCACCTGGTTTGGCGGCGTGGTCTGCGTGCCCAGCGCGTGCCGTAACAAAGACATGACGATAATGATGCGAGTAAAGCCCGTCATCATCAGCAAGATAGCCGGGATAAAGGTGAGTGCTGTAAAAAATAGTAGCGTTTGCACCGGCACCGAATAATTCTGACCACCACCGGTCGTGGGCGAGGTATTGAAGCCCAATATTGTGCCGCTTGCCTCCGGCGCGGCGCATGCAGCACCGGACAGAAGGATCAGTGCAAGCGCCGAGGCGGCAAATGTTGCGCTACGTCGCATCATGTTTCCCAAGCGCCGATTTGAACAACGTTGAAAAATTGAGTATCTGCGCTGGCGCTACAGCACCCACCTTGCGCGGGATCTGCGTCAACAGCGTGATCTGCTGCGAGGTCACACCAAGTACCAGCCACTGATCATCCAGCTCGACGATGCTGATCTTTTCGCGCGCACCGAGCGGCAGTTGACTGACGACGCGCATTAGGCGCGTCTGCGGCGTGCCGCCCGGACCCAGACGCTTGACCAAAAACGCGACCACGCCGATGACAGCCAGTACAACAATCAGCGAGACCAGTGTCGACATCACCGGCATCGTCGATTCGGTGGCAGCGACCGCCAGATTGCTGGTCATGATGAGTCCGCAACCGGCGACCAGTTTTAGCAACATGTTCAATCGCACCTACCGTTTCAACCGACGTATACGTTCGGACTGCGTCGTCACATCCGTGAGGCGCACGCCAAATTTTTCATTGACTACGACCACTTCACCTTGTGCGATGAGACAGCCGTTGACCAGCACATCCATCGGTTCGCCTGCCAACGCATCGAGCTCAATGACCGAGCCCTGAGCTAGTTGCAGAATATGTTTGATGGGAATGCGGGTGCGGCCCAGCTCGACAGTGAGCTGCACGGGAATATCCAGTATCAGGTCAATGTCGTTGTGCACCTCGGCACCGTTGCCGGTAAGCCGTTGAAAGATCGCCGCCTTGCCCGATGCAATGGGATCAACCAACTCGGTCGGCGTCACATCGCCACGCTGTTCGGCGGCGGCCGTCGCCCAATCATCGGCTGAAACGGCCGTTTGTGTTTCTTCAGGCATGATTTGCTCCAGCTAAGTTGTCTTCCTGCGATGCAGTCAGAAATTCATTAATCTTCACTGCGTAGTGGCCGTTGACCACACCGTAATCTGCATCGAACAAGGGCACGCCATCGACCTTGGTAACGATGGAAGGTTGAAGGTCGAACTCGATGAAATCACCGACGTTGAGGCGCAACAGCTGCTCTACGGTCGCCTGACTGTGTGCCAATTCAGCGGTCAACTCGATCTCAGCAGCCTGCACCTGCCGGGTGAGCATTGTTAGCCAACGCTTGTCGGGCTCCTGGGTGTCGTCCTGCAAACTGTTGCAAAGCAGTTCGCGAATCGGTTCCAGCGACGAGTAGGGCATGCAGATAAACATTTCGCCACTCGAATCGCCCAGCTCGATAGAAAACGTGGTGGTCACGACAGTGTCGGAAGGTTTGGCCACGTTGGCGAACTGGGTGTGCATTTCAGAACGCGTGTACTCGAAATTCATCGGGTAGACACTGGCCCACGCCTTACGGTATTCGACGAACGTTACGTCCAGCAGGCGATGGATGATGCGTTGCTCAGTCTGCGTAAAGTCGCGACCCTCGATGTTGGTGTGAAAACGGCCTGACCCGCCGAACAGACTGTCAATCACGGTGAACACCAGCTTCGGATCGAAGATGAACAGGCCGTTTCCGCGCAGCGGCTTTAGCTGCACGATATTGATGTTGGTCGGTACCACGATGTCACGCAGGAACGCGCTGTATTTCAGCACTCGCACCGGGCCTACTGAGATCTCCGGCGTTCGGCGCATAAAATTGTATATGCCGACCCGCAAGTTGCGCACAAAGCGCTCGTTGATGATTTCGAGCGTGGGCATGCGCCCGCGTACGACGCGTGCCTGATTCGCCAAATCGTACGCTTGCGCGCCGCTTTCAGGCGTGTCGGCGGCGGCCGGTTGGCTCTCGTCAGCGACGCCGTCAAGTAGGGCATCGACTTCGTCTTGCGAAAGGTATTGTTCGGCAGCCACGGCAGACTTACTGGATGACGAAGTGGGAAAACAACACTTGCTCCAGACCCTTATTGGGGCCGGCGCCATCCAGCGTTTTGCGTAGCTCTTCCGCGATCTCTGCAGACAGTTTTTCCTTGCCTTCACGCGACAGCAGGTCGGCTACAGATTTGCTAGAAAGTAACAGCAGTACACGGTTACGCACCGATGGCATTTGTTGTTTGATGGCGTCGACCGTAATGGTATCGATGGCCTCAAGGTTGATCGTCACTTGCAGGAAGCGCTCTTCCTCCGCGGCGCGCAGATTGACGGTAAACGTATCCATTGCAAGATACACCATCGGTTTGCGCACTGCCTTCTCTGCCGCTTTGGTGTCGTCAGCGGGTGGCTTTTTGTGTGCGAGGAAATAGTAGGCAGCGCCGCCGCCAACAGCCAGCATCGCCACAATCGCGCCGATGACAATCAATTTGCGGCTTTTGCCCTTTGGAGGTTGAGAATCAGTATCTGAAGCGGTTGCGACCGCGGCGTTTGCCATGAATATTCTCCGTGCTGGTTTTGGGGAGGAGGGACTAAAAAACGACGTCAGCAACATCACAAAATCGCTACGTCATGCACGAAATTATGGGGAAAACCGGGTTGCTTCCATCGCTCGAAAAGGCCGGAAAAAGCGGCTTACTTTTGCGCTTTGCCGAGTAATTTCCCGACAAACCTGAACGCGTTAAGCAAACAAATCTACCCGTGAGCGGTCGGCGCTCGGCCGTACCTTCGAAACACTCTCGGGCGCTGCGTCTTCCACAGCCAGCGCGCGCGCGCCACGTGGTGTTCCCTGCTGGTCGAAACGTCGTCCAGGTGAGCCGAAAGCGTGTTGCGAGGACGAAGGCGACTGGCTGGTGACATTGGCATCAGCGAGGTTAGTGCTGCTTGCTGCAAACATCTCACGAAGGCGCGGCAATGCGCTCTCCAAGGCTTCACGTGTCTGCAAATGCTCTGCGGACAATTGCAGCGTGGCATCCCTGCCGTTCATTTCGATAGATACGCGAATGGGTCCCAACTCAGGAGGGTTAAGGTGGATTTCTGCTGCGGGTTGTCCGTTGACCGCCAAGCGGATGACGTGCTGGCCAAAATCCTTGCTCCAAGCGGGACTCTCCACATGCGTGGGCACCAGTAGTGTCGCTGCCGGGCCAATGGCACCGTTTGCGACCACTGCATGCGCTGTATTTCCTGCGGCGAGGTTCGCGATTGGGACCATTTCCACCAACTGGTGCGTGGATTGGTTTTTCTCGCTGACTTGTGGCGGGGTGTCAATGCTGCTTAAAGCCTGTAATTTGACTCGAGGGCTCATGGTGCTGCTTTCGCTGCGATCTCCAGCAGCCTCTTGGGAAGCGCCGTCGCCGATAGCGGCATCCTCTTGCACAAGAGGGGAAGTGCGACTTGTGATATCAACTTGAGGCGCGGCGATGATTGGGGTTTCCAGAAGCGGCTCATTCGAGATCGTGACTAACGCCTCCGGCAAAGGCTTGACCTGACCGCCAGGTACAACTGTTTTGGCGTTAGTAATTGGAATAGGCGGGAGCGAAGCGTTGACAGACGCATCTTCATTTACGGTCGTTAGTAAAGCGATGCTTGAGTCGTCGATAGAGGCCTTGTTGGAAATACACAGCGGAGTAAGGGTTGGCTCCGGCGTTGCGAGGCAAATTAGTGCGGCAATATCGACGCCAACGACCGCATCTGGGTGAGGCGTATCTGCGTTATCCTCTGCGTCCAGATTTTTTCCCGGCGAGAGAGTGGAGAGTTCGCGCGTCACAGACGCGGCGCTGGCAGTGGTCAGTTCGGTCAGCTGGGCGAGTGCTTCAGAAAATCCCGCTGCTGCATGGTCGATTCTCGACATACCGGGAGAGAAATTTTTTGCAGATGAGATTTTAGCAAAAGGTGGCGCGGTAAATGATTGCAATGTATCCATCATGAAGCTTTCTTGCGTGTTGAGGGATGTGGAGAGGGATGTGGAGAGGGTTGCGCAATCAAGCGGCCCGGTAGTCGAGGGTTGCGCCGCCGTTGCGTGCGGCGCGCGCGCCACACTCATCGTTGCGTTTCTGCTCAAGTCGTCCTTCTGTGCGGATGGCTTCCTTGGCGCGGCGATCACGCAGCATTTCCAGTGATTTCAATTTCTTCTCTTCCGCGCTTAATAAATGAAAGCAGGCATTCGAATACGATTCACATGCCTCAACTTCGCAATACTGCTGGGCGATGGCATGTTCGAGCTTGGCAATGAATGCGCGGGTGTTGGCAATGCGTACCGGATCGGTGTTGCCATCTGCGTCACCACCGTTGGTACGGGATAGATAGTCCTGGCGATAGCGGGCTAGCATTTCATGTTTGCGTTTTGCCTCGTCGGTTTGGCGGCGCGATCCTGCGAGCCCCAACGCAGCGCCATTTCGGCGGTCGGTGGAGACGTGAATAACCAAATCCAGAGATGGCCTTGTCGACATTTTTACTACCTCATTGAGACCGGAACATCGGCCAGTAGTTGGTTGAGTGCAAGTTGGCTGTCGGCATAGCTGGCGCATTCGCGCATGCCTTGTTGCAGGAAAGCTTCGATGCGCGGTTGTAGTGCGATCGCCGCATCGACCTGCGGATCACTGCCCGCGATATATGCGCCCAAGTTGATCAAATCGCGATTTTTCTGATAGCGCGAGTACAACATGCGTAATTTGCGCGCATTTTTTTCCTGAATTGGATCGACGATGTTGTGCATCACGCGCGAGATGGATTGCTCGATGTCGATTGCCGGAAAATGTCCCTGCTCGGCAAGCGCGCGAGTAAGTACAAAATGACCGTCCAAAATCGCGCGTGCGCTGTCTGCGATCGGGTCCTGCTGGTCGTCGCCTTCGGCGAGCACCGTATAGAAGGCGGTGATCGAGCCTCGACCGTTAAGACCATTGCCAGCACGCTCAACCAGCGCCGGCAGCTTGGCAAACACCGAGGGAGGGTAGCCTTTGGTTGCGGGTGGTTCCCCGACTGCCAATGCGATTTCGCGCTGTGCCATGGCGTAGCGGGTCAGGGAATCCAATAGCAGCAACACGTGCTTGCCCTGGTCGCGAAAATACTCGGCGATGGCGGTGGCGTAGGTGGCACCCTGCATGCGCAGCAGCGGCGGTGTATCCGCAGGTGCCGCCACCACAACGGCACGCGCAAGACCCTCCGGCCCAAGAATATTCTCGATGAACTCCTTAACTTCACGTCCACGTTCACCAATTAATCCGACCACAATCACATCGGCGCTGGTGTAACGCGCCATCATGCCGAGCAGTACACTCTTGCCGACGCCTGAACCGGAAAACAGGCCAATGCGCTGGCCGCGTCCGACAGCGAGCAATGCATTGATCGCACGCACGCCAGTGTCGAGAACTTGAGAAATTGGTTCCCGGTCGATTGGGTTGACAGGCCGACTGCGCAAGGGCCGACGCGAGGTCATCAGCAAAGGACCCAAATGATCAAGGCTGTATCCATTCGAATCAACGACTCTTCCAAGCAGGCCACTTCCCATGGGTAGATGACGGGTACGATCAACAGCACGACGCCACGGGTGATGCGGCTGGTTGATTTCTGGCGGCGTGATTGGGGGCTCGCCCGGGACCACCAGCGCGCCGGGCAGCAAGCCATGGACGTCGGAAGTGGGCATGAGAAACAGACGGTCATTGGCAAAACCGACCACCTCTGCGTCAACGTGTTGGCCCTGATCCTGAACGATGGTGCAGGTACTACCCACAGGCAGCTTTAATCCAACCGCCTCCATCACCAGCCCCGCCACTCGCGTAAGCCGACCACGAACTGCGTAGGGTTCGGCTGCGGCAACGTGTGTCTGGGCTGCGTTCAGGTAGGCTCCGAAGCGGTTTCGCGTCGGCGACACATCGACCTCGGAGCCATCGGCCATATTAAGCGAGCCAGTCATCTTTGAGCCCCAACGTGGCGAGCGTGCGGCTCCAGCGGGTTGGGAGCGTCGCGTCGAGTTCGAAGTTTGCATCTTCGATACGTACGCCGCCGCGTGCAACGTGGTCATCCGGCGTGATGCTGCAATTGAGCACGCCAAGCTCAACAGCCATTTCTCGCGTGATCATTTGGGCGTCATCGGGATGCATCACCAGACGCGGATGCTTGGCGATGGCGATAACGCTGTTAAGAGCTTCTCGCACCACCGGCACCAAAGTCTCAGGATGCGTATCTATATGTGCACGAACTACTTGGCGGGCAAGTTCCAGTGCCAGTTGGACAAGGTCGTTGGCAACTGTTTCGTCGAGTGCTGCCACAGCGGACTCCAATGCCGCTGATATCGTCGTCAGGTGTTGATTGTGACGCAGCGTTTTGGCCTCGCATGCGGCATGACCTTGAGTGTATCCGACCTCAAGACCGTGACGGAATCCCTCATCGCGCGCGCGATTGACTGCAGCGCCTGCCAACTCAGTTTCTGTGGCTGTATCCATCAAGCCTGATTTGCGTTTGGTGCAATGCGGGTCGAGCGCCGCTAGTTGCCAAGGCAACACAGCCGACAACTGGTCGCGTGGAATGAAGCGGCTAGACAAAGCTCTCCTCCCCTTTTCCGCCAAGGGCGATCTGTCCCTCCTCGGCGAGACGGCGAATGATCTTGAGCATCTCTTTTTGCTCGGCCTCGACTTCGGAAAGCCTTACCGGCCCTTTGGATTCGAGGTCATCACGCAGCATTTCTGCCGCCCGTTGTGACATGTTTTTGAATATTTTCTCGCGCAATGCAACGTCAGCGCCTTTGAGTGCAACCACCAAAGATTCCGATTGCACTTCGCGCAAGACCAGCTGGATGGCCTTGTCGTCAAGTGCGAGTACGTTGTCGAACGTAAACATTTGGTCCATGATTTTTTGTGCGAGGTCCGGATCGTACTCACGGATCGACTCGACCGTTGCTGTCTCGATGTTCGACCCCAGAAAATTAAGAATCTCGGCCGCCGTCTTGATACCGCCGAGCGCATTCTTCTTTCCCTTTTCTCCACCGGCCAACGCTTTGGTCAACACCTCATTCAATTCCTTGAGTGCGTTTGGCTGAATGCCATCCAGAGTGGCGATGCGCAGAATCACGTCGTTGCGGGTACGTTCTGTCATCAGCGCCAAAATAGAAGATGCCTGGCTATGCTCGAGGTGGACCAGAATCGAGGCGATGATCTGCGGATGTTCGTTGCAGATCAATTCCGCGACGGCTGCCGGGTCCATCCACTTCAGCCCTTCAATGCCGGAGTCGTCCTTGGTTTGCAGGATGCGATCAAGAAGGAAGCCGGCTTTCTCAGCGCCGAGTGCCTTGTTCATGACATTTCGAACGTATTCATCAGTATCTGAGACCAGTGAATGCCGCGCGTCGCTGGTCTCCGTGAAAGTGTTCAGCACAGCACCAACTTTGCCGGAGTCGACTACCTTGAGCTTGGCCATGGTCTCGCCCAGCGACTGCACCTCTTTCGGCGAAAGATACTTAAACACTTCGGCGGCAGCCTCCTCGCCGATGGACATCAGCAGGATGGCTGCGTTGACAAGTCCGTCATCAGCCATCTTGGTTCACCCATGCGCGGACGACATTGGCGACTGTTGCCGGATTCGTCTTGACGAGCCGCCGCACTTCCATCAGTTGCGCAGCACTGTTGGTGGCTGATAGCTGTGTTCCGGGCTGGCCCGGCATATAGACGGCGTCCGGTGCAGACAGCGCGTTACCACTTGCGTCGCCCATAGGGGGGATCTGGGCCTGGCTATTTCCAACGCTGCGCATCGCTGGGCGGATCACGCCGAAGACCAGCACCAGGAGTCCAGCCAGCAATGCAAGTCCCTTCCCGACTTCCTTGGCCAAGGAAATATTTTCTGGTTGCTTCCAAAGCGGGACTTCGGCCTCCGTGATTTTCTCATCGACGCTGAACGGCACGTTGACCACATTCAGTGTGTCGCCACGAGTTTGTGAAAAGCCGACAGCCTCACGCACGAGCGAGGTGATCTTGGTTAGATCGGCTTCAGATAACGGCTGCATCGTTACCTTGCCATCTTTATCCACAACACGGTTATTGTTAACGACGACGGCCGCGGACAAACGCTTGACCGCGCCGACTGGGCGCTTCTCTAGCCGTGTCGTTTTGTCAACTTCGTAGTTGGTCGTTAGTTCACGCTTGCCCGGCCCGCCATTGCCGTTTTGAGTGGCGATAGTAGATGGAGCACCACTGGCACCCTGTAACGGTGCAGTTGGATTGGCGGGCGGTTGGTTGCTCAGCGCGCCAGGCACACCTTGCGCGCCAGAACCTGCGACGGCGTTTGATTCGTTGAGGGCTGTACTGCGGACGCTGGCGACACCGACGTTGGGCTTGAACGATTCGGCCGTTTGTTCAACGGCTACAAAGTCGACATCGGCTGTAATCTGCGCGCGGACATTATTGCGACCAACAATTGGTTCCAACAAGTCGGTCACGCGCCGTATGTAACTTTGCTCGAGTTGTTGAACGTAGTTCAGTTTGTCCGGATCAAGGCCGCCAGCATTGTTTGCATCCCCCGCACTTGAGAGTAGAGTGCCGTGCTGATCGAGTGCCGTTACATTTTTCATCGGCAAGTCGGGCACGCTTGATGACACCAGATGGACAATGCCCGCAACTTGGGCGCGGTCCAGAGTGCGGCCGGGATACAAATTTAAGATAACCGACGCCGAGGGCTTTTGCTGTTCACGCAGGAACGCCGACTGCTTGGGCAGAGCCAGATGCACCCGCGCGCTCTGCACCGACGAAAGTGACTGGATCGACTTTGCCAACTCGCCTTCCAGACCTCTCTGGAAATTCACCTGTTCCTGAAACTGGGTGGCCCCAAAACGCTGATTCTCCAGAAGCTCGAAACCGACAGTGCTGCCCTTGGGCAGACCCTGCGAAGCCAGTCTGAGGCGGGCATCGTGCACCTGATCTGACGGCACCAGAATTGCACCACCGCCGTCGGCATGCTTGTAGACAATGTTCATTTGCGACAGTTGCGCGACAATAGCGCCCCCGTCCTTATCAGAGAGGTTTGAATAGAGAACTTTATAATCCGGAGTTTTCCCCCACATGACTGCGGCGGCAATCAGTGCGACCAGAAGGGCGAACCCAACACCAAGCCGCATGAGATTCCTTTGCCCGTTTGGCGTAAAGCCACCTCTGTTGGGGGCGGCAGCGGGTATTGGTAAAGCGCTAGCGGGAATTATCGCGGCCATGTTTGCCTGAAGGGTTGGGCGAAGCGTATTGATGAAATTGGATGAATGCTATTTTGCTCGTGTCGCAAATGAGCCAAAACGGCGAAAAGGGTGTAATTCCCCGGCTACTTCGGCTGCTATCCAGCACGCTCATGCTGTTATTGTTTGATCCCTGCTGCGGGCGCACCAACAGTCGTCCCGGCGTTGCGCCAAGGAGTTTATGCATGGATCCAATCTCTTCAATCGGTCGCGCTAGTGCGCTGGGCGGCATTGACGGCACATCTACGCTGTCTGGCACCAACAAGTCAGATGGCGTCAGTTTTGGCAAGTCGCTGGAAAATGCACTGGCAAATGTGAGCCGTCTGCAAGATCAATCACGAACCATGGCGCGCGAGTTTCAGGCGGAGAGTCCCAATGTTTCGCTGGAAGAAACCATGATTGCCATGCAGCAATCATCGCTTTCGTTCCAGGCAGTTGTACAAGTGCGCAACAAGCTCGTCACTGCCTACAACGAAATGATGAACATGCAGGTCTAGCGCCGGCAGCTACGGATTTTGCAATCTAGCGGCTGCAAGTTGGTTTACGTGACGTTGAATTGCCATTTCTGTTGACCCGGACATATTCAGTAGTCGGCAGCCAGCGCGGCACATACCCCTGCCAAAGCCATCCTTGAACATCAAAACATGGCGAATATCGATATCGACATCGAATGATTCACCAGCCTGCAATTCAAGCAGGCATCCCGGTAGGCGCAAGCCCGCCGTCAGGACTGGACGACCTATTGAGGCGACGAACGCGAAGCCAGTAGCACTGATTTCGGCGACTCTCAGTCGCGACGTATCTGATTTACCACTCTTGTCAGGTGTTGGCGATAACAGCACATAAGGACTTCTTGCCATCGGGGTACGGGCACGAAACGCGGTGCGCCTCTGTAGTCTCAGTATGGAGCGCGGGGAACGCGCGCGGAAAGCAGGACCCCCTTGAAATTGCGTCAATTCGGCATGGTTGACCGTGAACTGCACTTTTATATGATTGAGGAACGCAACCATCGTCAGGCTGCTGGACGCTAGCAGTTTCTCGTTTGTTCGCTCATCGGGCGATAAATCAAATATCAACTCCTCGAATTCCGGATTGACGCCGAGCAACCGCGTAACGATGAAGCTCGCACCTTGGTCGAAGTAGACGGAGACCAGCGCGTGTTGATCGATGAGCCGACGCAGGTTGGCCAGTATATCTATGTGTGAATGAACAAGGTATGGCTCAAGGTCGCCAATCAATGGCTCTGGCAGCAAAGAGACTGTCGTTGCGTGCGCTGCGTTGGCAAGGGAGCCTGAGTTCATTTTTTGGGTGTTCTTCACTGCACTATCGGGAAATAGCGAACGTATTGATAATTTTTCCGAATGCAGAGTTGGGCGAGACGGTGGGAACCTCGATAACTGGTGACTCGCGTCGCTTGTTGCGCGCGTCATCCCCGCTCGGCGGCTCATGCTCGCCAGATTGATCGCCCTGCGTTGTCGGGACCGGATATTCGCGACGCAACAATGGTGTGAGGCCGCCTACGCGATCAACCGGCGCAATGGTATTCATCGCAACATTTTTTCGAAGCTTCCGGGTGACACACCACCAGCAGGCAGCCAGCGGGCTACCCGCTTCAGCCAAGGCTGTGAAAGCTCCTGAATCTGCCCGTCATTGGCAAGAATTTGTTGTATGGAGGCAAGTTTGCGCTTGCGCTCGTCGGCAGAAAGCGTGACGACGGAAGAGAGCTCGCGAACTTCGTTGATGGCAATGCCAGCCCGCATCTTGAGGCTATCGACTTCTTTCCAGTTGCCGTCGCGCGCAGCTGCCAGCATCCACGCGCTAATGTTAGCGATTTCTTCGCAGCGCCCAAGCAGGTGATCGGCATTCATGGTGGCTTCAGGTTATGCGGCAGCTATGCCAAGGGTTGAAAAGGTAGCCGGCGAAAGCATCCTCATTTGCAATGGGGCTGCAACAGGAGCGATGGCCGCCCAGGTGTCGCGCATGCCAGCGAGCAATGTGCGGGCTTCGGCCAGCAGCGCTGCATCGTTGCGCAAATTGGCCTTGAGCAGGCAGTTGTTGATGTATTCATAGAGCGATTTCAGGTTGTGCGCCAACTCACCCTGTGAAAGGTCGAGTGTCCCCTTCAGGCCTTCATCGAGGATACGGATCGCCATCGTGATTGCCGCGCCTTTTTCGGCAATGTGTCCGGCTGCCATTTGTGCCTGAGCCTTGTCCATGTGCTTCAGCGCCGCCTCATACAACATCAACGTGAGGCGATGCGGTGAGGCTGAGGCCACACCAGTGGCAACATCTATCGAGGCGTAGGCATTTGCGGCGAAACGAGCGTAGTGGGCCATGTTTTCGATTGCGCAGTGTAGAGGAGATACTTTATTTATCGGCTGATTTGGCGATTCTGTTAGACCTGCGCCGCACAAAATATGGCGAATTATTGGCTAGTTATTTGCACTGCTCCAGACGGCAACCTGGCTGGTCAGATATGCTGAAACGGCGTTCTGCGAGGCTAGTTTTGAATCGAGGGCATTAAACTGCCGACGCAAACGCGCCTCTACACCAGCCAGCCGCGAGTTGATTTTCTCCTGCTCTTTATCGAGCTGTTTGATGGTCATCGACAAACCTTCCGTTTTGGAGGCAATGAGTCCGTTTATACCTTGGGTTTTGTCGACATAGGACTTCGCGCGAGTGACATATGTGTCGGGATTGGACGTTGTCGCAACAAATAGCCGGGTCAGCTTGCCAAAGCCCGCTAAGGTGGCGGCCGCCAGCTTGCTATCGTCAAGTTTGAGGGATCCGTCGAGCTGGAGCGTAATGCCGACATCGCTGAGCTGCGTAAAGTCGCTGGTGGTGCCGGGAATCGCACCTGAGATGGTCGTGCGCAGTTGGTTGATTACTGATACCGCTGTGACCTCGCCCTGCAATGTACCTTTGATGTTGGTAGCCGCGTCATACTTTGTGTAACTGCGCGCCATTGCATTGAGCGCGTTGTAGCTATTGATGAATTCGCGCAATGTCTGTTTTACGCTTTCATTGTCTTGCGCTACCGCCAGCGTTGTTTGCGTTCCCGGTTTTGCTTTGGTCAAATTTATTGTTAGGCCGTCAATGGCGCCGGCGATCTGGTTTGAAGCGCTGACGATATTAAGGCCATCTATGCTCAGCTTGGCGTCTTGCGCAGTCTGCAATCGGCTGACTGCCTGAACGCCGCTAACGGTGGGGTCGAACGCAAGTGCCGCGAGACCCGGCGCGTCGATCTTGAGAGCGTTTTTGCTACCAGTTTCGGTGCTGGCAATGACCAGACGCGCGCCGCTGCTGTCTGTGACAATGGTGGCGCTAACACCGCTTTGCGCTGCATTGATGGCATCGCGCACACCGGCAAGCGTATTGTTGCCTGAATCAATTGTGATGATGAGCGGCAACTTATCGGTGCGCGGCGTGAACGTGTTACCGATACTTTCAAACGTTCCAAGTGAAATCGTCAACGAGCCTGTGCCGACCACGCTACTGGCGCTGGTAAACGCACCGGTGGCGAGCTTGTCTACCTTTGCGAGTTGTTCAACTTCAAGCGAGTAACTTGCTGCGACCGCGCTGCTGCTGGCGCTGACGCTTGCCACTTCAGGGTCCGCAACCAACGTCTTGTAGGCGGAGAGTTTTTCCGGTTTGCCCAGCGCGGCAGCTGCATCACCAAATGACGCAATCTGGCTTTGCAGCAGGCCATAAGCGGAGAGCTGCGCCTGCACTCGGGCCTCTCGTTGTTGCGAAAGCGCGAGAGGTTGGCGCTCGATGGCCATCAATTGTGTGACGAGGCCATTGACATCGAGGTTGCTACCAATTCCGGGTGCAGATAGCGGCATGTCGGTCTCCTTGCAAGCGTCAGGCTTGCATACTAATAAGTGGTTTGCCCGACTTGATAAGTCGCGCTGCACGCAGCGCATCGTCAGACGGGAATTGTCGCAATACTTCGCGCGTGTTTAGGTCGACGAGACGCACGATCAGCCGACTAGCGTCGCGGTCATACTCAAACCGCAACTCATTGCCACCGTTAGCCAGCTTCAAATTAGCTGCAGCTAATTCGGTTAGCAGCGATTCGTCGGATTCGGCATTGGTGGGTGCGGTTCCATACTCGTCATCAACCAGCTTTGGGGCGGCCTCGGGCTCCGTTCGTAGCCGAGGCTGGAGCGGCTGTGCAATGGGATCGCCAAGTCTGGCTGATGCGTTCGCGGTGGGAATATTCATATCTACCCCTTAACAGAATCAACCGATAGCTTTTTTGCTGCGGTCGATGCAAGCTGCAGTAGAGATTCGCCTTTTCGGCGACTCTCTACTGCACTGATACTTGCTCAAGGCGTCCTATTGGTTAACCCCGGAGTAATTGCATCACACCGTTTGGCAACGCATTCGCTTGCGCGACCATCGCTGTGCCTGCTTGTTGCAGCACTTGGGCGCGGGCCAGGTTAGCCGACTCTTTTGCGAAGTCGGCATCGATAATCCGACCTCGTGCCGTCGTGACGTTCTCGGCCGTAACGCTGATACTGTCGATTGCGTTTTCAAAGCGGCCCTGAATCGCACCCAGATTACCGCGCGCGGTATTGACTTGTGACAATGCCGCATCAATCTGTGTCAGCGCGAGTTGCGAGTTGGAGTATGACTGCACGTTCAAAGCAGAGATACCGGTAGTTGCGACTGCTGCGACGGTGCCAGTGGCATTGGTGAATCCGGCTACCGTGGCAGAGTTTGTCGTGCCTGTTGTGGTGATGCCACCCGTTGAGCTGCGCAGGGTAATCTGGCCGGTAGCTGAGTCATATGAGGCACCAACGTTGGTTTGCCCGGATACAAGATTGACCGCATTTACCAATTGACCCGCACGCTCTAGCGCCGAACCGGCAGCAGAGACGACGCCGATATCAACACCGTTGACAACGACACCACCAGCGGCAATAGCCGTCGCGAAACCGGAGATCCCGCTTGCTGCAGCTGAAGTGGTCGCAATGTTTACCGTGCCGCCGAGGACGGCGGTCTGTGCATTGGTAATGCTTGCGACGTTGATGGTTTCGGCAGCATTCGCGCCGACCTGGAAATTTGCACCGCTGAACGAGCCATCGAGCAGCTTCACACCGTTGAACGATGTTTGCGTTGCGACGCGGTTGATCTCGGCTTTGAGTTGTGTGACCTCGTCATCAAGAGAATTTCGATCTGATTGGGTATTTGTGGCGTTGGATGATTGCACGGCCAGCTCGCGCATGCGTTGCAGCATGTCGCCGACTTTGCCGAGCGCCCCTTCAGCCGTTTGCGAGAGCGAAATGCCGTCGCTTGCATTACGGGCCGCAACAGACAGGCCACGTATCTGCGTGTTCATGCGGTCTGCAATGCTGAGTCCAGCCGCATCGTCCTTGGCGCTGTTTACGCGCAAGCCTGAGGACAAGCGCTGGATCGACGTTTGCAAAGACATTTGTGAAGTCATCAAATTTCGTTGGGCATTCAGTGATGCGACGTTGGTGTTGATTCCAGACATTTTTAGCTCCTAGTGATAGAGAATTAGTAACAAGCCCGAGTATTCGGGGAGGTCCAAAACGCCCGATATTGCCGGGCCTGCTGAGGGGTTCTCTATTCCAGTTCGAACCACCTGTACGATACTTATCGGGCAAGGTTCGGCGAAACTTTAGGGCGGAGTTTTTTCTTGTAGCCGCACACAGTAATTTTTGGCAACGCTGCTCCGCGTTTGTGCGGCAATTCTTATCTGCAAATCGATGCAGATGCGTTGCTGTTTGCTCAGATCAGCCGCAACGCGATCACCGGCTTGTAAGGCAAATTCCTACGCGGCCGACAGCGCGAACCCTGACGATACTCTTGGTCAACTTCGGATTCAGTTGGGCAATGCGAATGCTCAGAATGCAGTCATCACAAGTTTTGTCGAAAAGCAGCGGGCTTCAAAAATAACTAATGGTTTTCGACAGTGACTGCGCAGTCTTGAAGTTAATTACAGAAATGGGAGATCACCATGCAACCAGAGCAACTGCTGGAAGAGATACGCGAAGCCAACCTGGCTTATCTGATGCTCGCGCAACACCTGATCCGTGCGGATCGCCCTCAAGCGCTTTACCGTTTGGGATTGAGCGAAGAAATCGCGAATCTCGTCGGGAGTCTCACGCCTAGCCAGATCATGAAGATTGCCGCCGGCAATACGTTGATGTGTTGCTTCCGTTTCGATGATGAAATAGTGTGGAACCTTCTTACCACCAACGGCAAAGTGGGCAATGCAAATGGTCTGCATGCCAATATCCTAATGGCTGGAAAAATGGCGGAGGCGATTTAACATGCGCATCAAAAGCATCGTTGGCGAAAGTCGTGATATTAATCTGGCGGTCCATCTGATTAAGCTGGGTGCGCGTCTGCAGGTTCTCGAAAGCGAAACCAGCCTGTCCTACGAGCGTCTGCTGAAGCTTTACAAAGAGGTGCAGGGGAAATCGCCATCAAAAGGCATGTTGCCGTTTTCCACTGATTGGTTTATGGCTTGGCAGCCCAATAACCATTCGTCGTTATTCCTGAATATGTACGAATACCTCAACAAATCCAGCGAGATTGACGAGATCGATGCCGTCATCAAGGCTTACGAGCTCTACGTTGAAGAAACACACGCGCTGGGCCTTGAAGCAGTATTGACCATCACGCGCGCATGGCGATTGGTCAAGTTCGTTGATGCCGGTATGGTGCAACTCACACGGTGCACTTGTTGTGGCGGCAAATTTGTAACCCACACCCATGAGCTAACCGACAGTTATGTTTGTGGCTTGTGCAACATGCCAGCTCGTGCCGGCAAGACCCGCGCCAACGCGCTGATTCACTGATGCGTTGAAATGACTGCATCTGCCGGACACGGTGGGTGCAGCAGCACCGCCAGCGCGCACAATCATTGCGCAGCGTGGCTTAAGATTTAACGTGAGCCGCCGACAACATCTCCACTAACTGCATCGCGCCATTCTGAAGGCTGCGACCCACGTTTTTCTGGAGACATGCTTCATGCTCGTTATTGTTGGCTACATCGTGGTTGTTGGTTCCGTGCTGGGCGGTTTCATGCTGCACGGCGGCAAGCTTGGCGCGCTGTTTCAACCTTTCGAGCTACTGATTATTGCCGGTGGGGCGATTGGCGCATTTGTTGTTGGTAACAACACCAAGACCCTCAAGTCGACATTTCGCGCCCTGCCGCAATTGCTAAAGGGTTCAAAGTTCAACCGTGATCGGTACATGGCGCTGATGGCACTGCTCTACGACATCCTGACCAAGGTTCGCAAAGAGGGCATGATGGCCATCGAGCGCGATGTCGAAGAGCCGGCCCAGAGCCCCGTGTTTGGCCGTTATCCGGAGATTGCCGCTGATCATCATCTGATCGAATTCATTACCGATTACTTGCGCTTAATGGTATCGGGAAACATGAATCCTTTGGAGATCGAAACGCTCATGGACCAGGAGATCGAAACACATCACATCGAGGGGGATATTCCAGCGCAAGCGATTCAGAAGGTGGCCGATGGCCTGCCCGCATTTGGCATTGTTGCTGCGGTAATGGGCGTGGTCAACGTGATGGGCTCAGTAGGTGAGCCGCCAGCAATTCTTGGTGGAAAAATCGGCGCGGCATTGGTCGGCACGTTCGTTGGCATACTGCTGGCTTACGGTTTTGTCGGTCCTCTGACCGGCCTGATTCAGCAAAAGCTCGAAGAGGCAACCAAGGAATTGCAATGTGTGAAAGTCACGCTGCTGGCTTGCATGCAAGGTTACGCGCCGCAGGTGGCTGTAGAGTTTGGTCGCAAAGTTCTTTACTCGACTGAGCGACCAACATTTGGGGAGCTCGAAACCCATGTCAAACAAAAGCGCGCCTAACTGAACGACGGATTGAAGGATCAGCATGGCCGCAGCCCCGAGCAAACCAAAGCCGACTATCGTTATCCGCCGTATCAAGAAAGGCGGCCACGGTGGCCATGGTGGCGGCGCATGGAAAATTGCTTATGCTGACTTTGTCACAGCCATGATGGCGTTTTTTTTGCTGATGTGGTTATTGGGCTCCACCTCGAAAGGCGAATTGAATGGCATCGCCGAGTATTTCAACAATCCCATGAAAGTTGCGTTGGGCGGAGGCTCGGGATCGGGCGATAGCTCAAGTTTGCTAGCCGGTGGTGGCACCGATCTTACTCGCGCAAATGGACAGGTCAAGAAAGGCGACATTGAAGCAAAGAAACGCACCATCAATTTGCAGGCGCTGAAAGCAGATCACCAAAAGATCGAAGCCGAGCGGATGAAGAGACTGATGATGGATGTGGGAAAAGTGCTCGACAACGGACCGCGCCTGAAGGCGTACCGCAATCAGATTCGACTCGATATGACCAAGGACGGACTGCGAATCCAGATCATCGACGAACAAAACAGACCGATGTTTGATACTGGGCGCGCCGCAGTCAAAGATTACATGCGTGAGCTATTGCACGCCATTGGTGGCGTCTTGAATGAAGTCGATAACAAAGTCACGCTTTCTGGCCATACCGACGCGTACGCTTATCAGAATGGTCAACGCGGCTACTCAAACTGGGAACTCTCCGCCGACCGTGCCAACGCGTCACGTCGGGAGCTGATCGCTGGCGGCATGGGTGAAGATAAAATTTATCGCGTTGTCGGGTTGGCCGCATCGGTACCGTTCAATATGCAGGACCCGATGGATCCAGCAAATCGCCGCATCACTATCATTGTCATGAACAAGGACGCTGAGGCACGTTTGACGCGTGGTGGCGGTCAGATTGAAGCTGGCGACGAAGAAGATCCGGCTGTCGAGCCGAACGCGCAGGCAGCCACCACATTGCCCAAGGGTGCTGTGCTGGACGCAGCCGCCAACGCTAAGTAATCCATCCCGCGGGCCGATAACCAATCGGACACGCGACGAACAGTCTGCAAGTACAAGGAGATAAAATGAGCATCACAGCAGACCTCAAATTTCTAGTCGTTGATGATTTTTCTACAATGCGCCGAATTGTCAGAAATTTACTCAAGGAAATCGGATACAGCAACGCCGAAGAGGCCGAAGATGGCGTGACAGCGTTAGTGAAATTACGCGGCGGCAAATTTGATTTCGTTGTGTCCGATATCAACATGCCCAATATGAACGGTTTCGAATTATTAACCGAAATCCGTGCCGACCAACAACTCAAAGGTCTGCCGGTATTGATGGTGACAGCCGAGGCTAAAAAAGAGGATATCGTGACCGCCGCGCAAGCGGGTGCCAATGGTTATATCGTCAAGCCATTCACCAAGGCAACGCTCGAAGAAAAGGTGCTCAAAATCGTACAGAAATTGGCCAGGTGAGACGACAATGAATGCAACCGTTACGCTTGTTGGTGCCAGAGCTGAAGCACCTGCCGCCGTTGTCGCCAATACGGATTCCGCAACCTGCGATGTTTTTCAGCGAATCGGCACGATCACCAGACGTCTTCACGATGCACTTCGCGAACTCGGCTATGACAAAGCGCTTGAGAGCGCGTTGGATTCTCTGCCGGATGCACGCAGCCGACTGTCCTATATCGCCAAGTTGACAGGTGAGTCAGCGAACAAAGTATTGAATACGGTTGAGTTTGCCCAGGCAACTCAGGAGGAAATGGCGCAAGGAGCAAAGGCACTCCTGATGAGCTGGAAGGGTAAGACCGCTCAGTCTCTGACCGGTCCGGCAGATGAGTTGCTGGTCGCCGATACCAGCGAGTTTCTCGCCAGCTTGTCAATGTCCACAGACCTGACCAGGCACTACCTTACCGATATCATGCTGGCACAGGACTTTCACGACTTGACCGGACAGGTAATTCGCAAGGTTATCGATCTTGCCCAGACACTCGAAGACCAACTGCTCGCAGTGCTTCTGGAAGCTACGCCACTTCAGCACCGCGCCAAAATCCTGACAAGTGATTCCGGTTTCATGAGTGGCCCAGTCGTTCATGGCGACGGTCGCGACGACATTGTGACAAACCAGTCGCAGGTAGACGAGTTGCTGGAAAGACTCGGGTTTTGAGCGATCACGAAGCGCGCAAATGGGGGCGAATTCCCCCGATATTCACCCCTTAGAAAAGGGACCACCCCGGAATAATGGCTGACATAGGAAACCTCATGTCTAGCCATGTCTGAACAAGAAAGCAGCTCCGAAGACCGCACTCTGCCCGCCTCGGAAAAACGGGTAAAGGATGCCCGCGAACAGGGTCGCGTCGCGCGCTCCAAAGAGCTCGCCAGTTTCCTGGTCTTGGGCGCCGCGTTGTGCGGTTTGATGGCGTTGGGTCCGATGCTGTTTCAGGACGCCCTCGAAATAATGTCACATGGTTTGCGTGTGGACCGTGCCGCAATCGTTGGCGATGGTGCCATGGGTTTGCGCCTGATGGCATTTACGAGTGCAGGAGTGATTGCTGCCATTCCCATCCTTGGTCTGCTGTTGCTGGCGGCGGTTGCCGCGCCACTGGCGCTGAGCGGCTGGAATTTCACTTGGACGCCGGTGATGCCTAACTTCGGCAAGCTAAACCCGATTACCGGCATTAGCCGAATGTTCGATAAGCATGGACTGATCGAAATGGGCAAGGGCAGCCTGATCGCCCTGACGTTGGCGACAGTCGCTACAACCACGCTGATGAATGGCCGCGAAGAATTTGCTCAACTCGCGACCATCCCTCTCACCATGGCCATGTCCAAAACTGGCTCAATGCTGTTGATGACGCTCGCTGCATTGGTCGGTGTTATCGCGTTGGCAGCCATGATTGATGTGCCTGCGCAGTTATGGCGTCACCATTCTTCGCTCAAGATGACCTTCGAGGAAGTGAAGCGCGAATCGAAGGAAAGCGACGGCAATCCCCAAATCAAAGCCAAAATTCGTGCGCAGCAACGCGATATTGCGAAGCGGCGAATGATGGAGGCGATTCCGACGGCAGATGTGATCGTTACGAATCCGACTCACTTTGCCGTTGCGCTCGCCTATCAGGACGGCAAGATGCGTGCGCCAACCGTCGTCGCCAAGGGCGCTGATCTGGTCGCGATGCGCATTCGCGAAATCGCCGCCCAACACAATGTGCCTGTGATGGAACAACCTGCACTGGCCCGCGCACTGCATCGGCATGCTGAGATTGGTGGGGAAGTGCCAGTGGCGCTATATAACGCCGTCGCCCAAGTTCTGGCGTATGTCTATCAATTGAAACGCCTGGTACCGGGGATGACGTTGCCGGAGCCGGAACAGATTGATGTCCCGAAGGGCCTTGATCCACACGAGACTTCCCCATGAACGCCGTCCTTGAGCGCCTCAATCTTGGCCACACGCCATGGAAGGCGCTGGCAGCGCCGATTCTCATCATGATGATTCTGGGGATGATGGTATTGCCACTGCCGCCTTTTGCGCTGGATATTTTGTTCACGTTCAACATTGCTTTATCGCTGGTGGTGTTGCTGGTCGCTGTGTACACCCGTAAGCCGCTGGAGTTCGCCGCGTTCCCGACGGTCTTGCTGGTGACTACGTTGTTGCGGCTGTCGCTAAACGTTGCCTCGACCCGCGTCGTATTGCTGAACGGGCATACCGGTGGGGACGCTGCCGGCAAATTGGTCGAGGCGTTCGCACATTTCCTGATCGGCGGTAATTTCGCGGTTGGAATCATCGTATTTTCGATCCTGGTGGTGATCAATTTTGTCGTCGTCACCAAAGGCGCTGGTCGCATCGCCGAGGTCTCGGCCCGCTTTACGCTCGATGCCATGCCGGGCAAGCAAATGGCGATTGACGCAGATTTGAACGCCGGCATTATTAATCAAGCTGAGGCCAAGACCCGACGCGCAGAAATTACGCAGGAGGCGGAGTTCTTCGGGTCGATGGATGGCGCATCGAAATTCGTTCGCGGCGATGCCATCGCCGGCATCATGATCCTGTTTATCAACATCATTGGTGGCCTTATTATCGGCGTGGCCCAGCATAATTTGTCGTTGGGGCAGGCCGCGAACAACTATATCCTGCTCGCCATCGGTGACGGTCTCGTCGCGCAGATTCCTTCGCTGGTTATCTCGATTGCTGCAGCGCTAATCGTTGCGCGGGTCGGCAATGATCAGGATATTGGCACGCAGATTGCAGCACAACTATTCACAGTGCCGCGTGCGCTTGGCTTGACTGCTGGTGTACTTTTGCTCGTCGGCATTATTCCCGGAATGCCGCACATCGCGTTCCTGTCCATGGCGGCCGCCATGGGTTACGGTGCCTGGTGGCTTACCGAGCGCAGCAAGCTGACGACTGCCGCACCGACCGAAACGCCGGCCCCGCCGACAAATGCTGAAGCCTCCTGGGACGATCTGCAGCCGGTCGACATGATCGGTCTTGAAGTTGGTTACAGACTTATCCCGTTGGTGGATCCGGGGCAAGACGGAGAGTTGCTCAAGCGCATCAAGGCCATCCGCAGGAAGTTTGCGCAAGACGTGGGCTTCCTGCCTTCGGCCGTGCATATTCGCGACAACCTTGAACTCAAGCCCAATGCCTATCGAATCACACTGAAAGGGGTCACGGTTGGCGAAGGTGAAGCGATTTCCGGCATGCTGATGGCGATCAATCCCGGCGAGGCCAGCGCGCCTTTGGAGGGTACCGCCACCCGGGATCCCGCCTTTGGACTGCCTGCGACCTGGGTGGAAATTAGCCAGCGCGAATTTGCCCAAACACAAGGCTATACCGTGGTCGATGCAGCGACCGTGGTGGCCACCCATCTCTCGCATCTGGTGCATACACAGGCGGCGCAATTGCTTGGCCGCCAGGAGACGCAGGCACTGATGGACCACGTCAACAAATACGCACCGAAATTGCTCGATGACATCGTGCCAAAACTGATTTCGGTCTCAACTTTTCAGAAGGTGTTGCAGAACCTGCTTGAAGAAGGTGTCCACATCCGCGACCTGCGCACCATTCTTGAATCGATCGCTGAAGCTGGCGCACAGACACAGAGCGCAGCCGATATTACCAATGTCGTGCGCGCCAAACTGGGTCGCGCGATTGTGCAAAAGATTTACGGCCAGACCCATGAACTCGACATCATTGCGCTCGATCCGGAAATCGAACGCATGTTGGGTCAGGCGCTGAGCGCCAATGCGAGTGAGGCGCTTGCCGTCGAACCTGGCTTCGGCGACATGATCGTCGTGCGCACTGCTGAAGCAGCTGAGCGTCAGGAAGGGCTCGGCCTGCCAGCTGTGTTGCTGGTGCCAGACCGACTGCGCACACAGGTCGCCCGATTGATGAAGCGTGCCATCCCCCGTCTCAAAGTATTGGGGCACGGTGAAATCCCCGATTTCTCTGCCATCCGAGTTAGCACCGTTGTAGGAGCCCAAGCATGAGTGTGAAACGATTTTTCAGTGGGTCATCGCGCGAAGCGATCAAACAGATTCGCGCCGAACTCGGTGACGAGGCGGTCATTTTGTCCAATCGCGAAGTTGATGGAGGCGTCGAGGTGATCGCATCGGCCCACGGCGATCTCGCTGCCATGATCGACCGCACGCCGCGAACAGCAAAGCTGGCGAACGCCGCGCCAAAGGACCTAGCCATATTGCCTACCCTTGCCCGGGTTGCGCAGGCGGCACAAGCCAAAGCAGCCAAGGCCCTGGCAACTGGCTCCGCACGGCGCGCACTGACGGAAGGACGCGCCGTCAACACCGGCGATGAGCCGACTGCCGAATCGTTTGCGCAGTTCGTCAAACGCAGTGAAGACAATCGTATCGCACGTGCTGAAAAAGCCGCTACTCCTGTCGCGTCGGCGGAATCCCGAAAACCAGTCGTAGTGGTGCAGGAAACACGGCCCGCGTCTGCCCCGGATCCGCAGATCATGGCCGAAATCCTGCAAATGAAATCGATCTTGCAGGAACAAGTGGGCGCGCTGTCCTGGCGAAATACATCGTCGCGGCGTCCGTTGCAGGCAAAACAGATATCACAATTGCTCTCTGCCGGGTTTTCGCCCGCCTTGGCTCGCGCCCTTGCTGACAAACTTCCAGCCGATTACAACGATGCGCAAGCCGATGTGTGGCTGCAGGAAAGTCTGATCCGCAATCTTGCCGCAGCGACCGTTGATAGCGATCTGGTTGATCGCGGTGGCGTCTATGCGTTGGTGGGGCCCACCGGCGTTGGTAAAACGACGACCGCCGCCAAGCTCGCGGCGCGCTGTGCTTTCAAGTATGGCGCGAAGAGTCTTGGACTCATCACCATCGACAGTTATCGTATCGGTGCCGAAGACCAGCTCCGCGCCTACGGCAAAATTCTTGGTGTTACCGTGCACACGGCGCGAGATTCGCAAACGCTTGCTGACTTGATCGCACTGATGCGCGACAAACATCTGGTGCTGATTGATACCGTTGGCCTCGGCCAGCGTGATCCGCGGGTAACTGAACAAATGCTGATGCTGGGTTCGCCGAGCATTGAGCGGGTATTGTTCCTCAATGCCAGCGCGCAAGGCGAGACGCTGGATGATGTGGTTCGCCTTTATGGCGGACACGGCCCGCGTCGCACCACAAAAGTGATCGTAAGCAAGATCGACGAAGCGGTGAAATACGGTTTCGTGATCGATTGCATGATTCGTCACAGACTTGAACTGCAATTTGTCACCAACGGCCAGCGGGTGCCGGAAGATTTACATCCCGGCAACCCGCAGTACTTGGTGCATCGCGCGTTGAAACATCGTGCCGCATCGACATTTTCGTTGGAAGACGCTGAAATCCCGCTGATCCTGACGGCGGCGGCTCAAGCCGGGAAACCGGTTATGAAAGTCACATCCCGTGTTTGAAGCCGCTGGAGATCAGGCTGCCGGGCTCCGGGAAATGTTCGAGCCGCCCCCCGGTCTCGCGGTAGTGCCAATGGCTGCGGCGCGACGTGGTATGGGTTTTCGCTCACTTGTGACCAATATTGCAGCGGGCTACGCGAGACTGGGTCAGCGTGTCGTTGTCATAGACGCGGGCGCATCGGCAGTGGCCCCAGCCCTGGGATTGCGGACACCCTATGATTTGGCTGACCTTCTTTCCGGCGAGCGCGAATTTCAAGAAGTTGCCGTAAGGGCGGCCGACTCACTTTATGTTGTGAAGGCGCACAAAGGCATCCCTGAATTCGTGGAAATGGCTGGCGACCCGGTGGAGCTGTACCTGGGTTTTCGCAGGCTGGAGGAGCCTTTTGATGTCGCCATTCTCGCCGGTCATGTGGCCGAGATCGCCGCCATGACGAGAAACGAGGATGACCTCGTGTTCGTCACCAATCCTGACCGCGAAGCCCTGACTGCAACCTACGCCGAAATCAAGCATGCACATACCGAACATGCGCAGATCGCATTTCGCCTTGTCGTCAATCGTGTCGATGATGAACGCGAAGGCATTCATGCATTCAAGCGCCTCGCCGATACGGCGCGCAGATTTCTTGGCGTCAGCATCGAATACGGCGGTTCAGTTTCGCGCGATGCCGCTTTCGTCGTCGCCGACCGGGCGCAGTCGTCAATTTATAGCGTGGCGTCAACCAGCGATGCGACGCGGCAGGTTTCCCAGCTGGTGCAATCCATGCAGGCCTGGCGTCTCGGCCGATTTGCTCCAAATGAATTTTGATCTGAAAGAGGTAAACGATATGTACACCGCACAGGGAACGCTCTCGAAGGATGCCCAGTTGAAGCATTACGCGCCAATGGTAAAGCGCCTGGCGCACCATCTGCTCGGCAAGTTGCCCGCAAACGTAGAATTCGATGACATGTTTCAGGCGGGCATGATCGGACTGATGGACGCCATCGGCCGATATGAAGAAGGGCAGGGCACCCAGTTCGAGACTTACGCTAACCAGCGCATTCGAGGAGCCATGCTCGATGAGTTGCGCAACAATGACTGGCTGCCACGCAGTGTTCGCAAGAACCAACGCACTATCCAGTCTGCAATGACGAAGCTCGAACACCGGCTTGGACGCGCAGCCACAGAAAGCGAAATCGCGCGCGAAATGAACATGCCGCTCGATCAGTACCAGGTACTTCTACAGGATGCCAAGGGATCCCAGTTGTTCTATTTCGACGACTACAGCACGGACGATGACAATGGCGACTATCTGGATCGCCATGTCGCTGACACCACGAGCGATCCGGCCGTCGTGCTCAATGACAAGCGCTTCCGTACCGAACTGGTAAAGCATATCGACGGCCTGCCGGAACGTGAAAAGCAACTGATGGGTTTGTACTACGAGCAGGATCTGAATTTTCGCGAAATTGCCGCCGTCATGGGCGTGACCGAATCGCGCATTTGCCAGTTGCATACACAGGCGGTGACACGTCTGCGCGCGAAGCTAAAGAACTGGTGAAGTTTCGGATGGGGTGCGGTGCCATGAATGCATGGCGACGTATCAACCTTGCTGTTGCTCTACCGCAATCGCAAAGAGTTTTCAGCCACGCTACGGCATATTAAAAAACAAAAAACACTAGCATTGGCGAGGGTCTCAGCATTAAAATGCTCCGGAACGCCCGCCAATGCTAGTGTTTGTGAAATATTAATTTACCGGTGCGGTTAGCGCAGCGCCGTAATTTAGCCAGCCAGCAACTCCTCACGCGCGGCCAATAATTCCCTTGGACGACATCTGTGCGGCGGCGAAGCCTTCCGGGTAATACACAGCGTCCATCAAGCCGATGGGCTGTAGCACACCGAGACGTTCGTTGACGCTGCGCAACTTGATCTGGATAAGTCGGCCAGCCAATTGGTTGAGTTGGCGGGCATGTTCAGCGCGGTCGGTAAGCTCTTGGAAGGCGCGGCGAATGCGAACCGACGAGGTACGCGCCAGCCAGGACTCAGCCGACTTCAAGGCCGGGTTGCTGGATGCCCGACGTGTCACCGTATTGACGGCATCGCGGGTGGCAAATATGCACCCCAGCAGACTTTGTTTGCGGCTCGCGCAGTGCTGTACGGCATCGGCATGTCCGGACGCGAGCGCGTCAAGTTCTTCTTCAAGCAGACTGATGAACTGCGTGAGCTCGCTGGTTTCTTTGTTGAGTAGTTCCTCGAGCGCGCTTTCGATCTCGGGCTGTAGCGCAGTCGTCATGGTGCACCTGTTAACCGGTCGAGCGCGTGAGCGCTTCGAGGTTGCTGGCGATCACTTTGTCGGCAACGACTTCCGCGTTTACCTGAAACGTGCCGCCCGTGATAGCTGCCTTGAGTTGTTCAACGCGCTTTGCATTGAATGCTTCATCGGCATTCGAGCCGCCTCTTAGCGTACCAAGCCCACCCGACAATTTGACGGTTGCCGAATCTTCAGTTTTGGCCGATAGCGAAGGATTCACTGTGGCCTTCAGCTTGTCTGTGTCGGGCGCCGCCGCACCAGTTGCTGGTGCGCCGGACCGATAAAGCTCCAAAGGATTGCCGATTTTCACGATTTTTCTCCGTTAACGTCGATCGCGGCACAGTTGCTTGGCGAAGGAAACTTCAAGTAGTACGCTCATTTTCGACATCTTGGACCGAAACTTTAGCGTTAGAAACGCAATTCCACTACTCGTCCCGGCCTGGCCGTGCCTGAAACGATCCTGCCTGCGTCAGTTTTGACGCGAACACTTTGGCCATCCAGCGCATGTGCAAGCGCTTCTCCGTCGGCCGAAATCGTAAAACCCGCACCCTGCGCGACCAGTTTGACCTGGTCTCCCTGCGAAATTATCGGGGCGGCACGGAAATGTTCCATTCGTAATACCTGTCCGGGATACACCGCACGCACCAGTATTCGGCCTTCAATCTGCTTCAGGTCTGACACCGGCGTTCCCGGTTCACGCGATAGTTCGGTATCGAGTGGTTCGACATCGTTATCGGCAGGAGCCATTCCGACCATGAGCGATTTCTTTACGGTAAGCGCGGTACCGAACACTTTTACATCAACAGGCAAAAATACTGTCCATGCCGCTCCTTCGCGGCAGCGCATGCCAACCTTGATACGACCCCATGCACGGCCGCCGGGCGGGAGGAACGGTTCAATCTTGCTGCATGGTGAGAGGGTCACGCGGGGATCGAGTTGACCAACGACGATATCTACCCGGCCATTAATACGCGCAGTCTCGCGCTCGAGCAAAAACTGCACGCTTTGATCTGACGGTTGCAGCGCGGCGGCGTGGCAAAGAGGTAATGCCGCCACGAATGCAATCACCACGCCGGTAGCGCAACTGGACCATAAGTGGCGAGCCAGATTTACATTGGAACTGTTCATAGCGTTGCACCCAGTCTGATCAAGTTGTTGATGGGAGCAAATCCTACGCGTGTGCGCAAGCGGTGATTTCGCCGAAATGACCTGACTTTGCCGGTCTTTTCGACCATTTGATTTATTGCACGCTTCGGATAATGACCACAGCACAAATGGTTTTTCCGCTTTCCCAATCTGGCTCCTCTGGCACTCCATACAAGGTTTCGGATCGCAACAGGAAAAGTTGAACCGCCCGTAATCGTGCAGATAGTTGATGGCTACGCAAAGACCAGGAGATGATCATGCTGAACCAGTTGGGTGATACCTTGAGCTACCACGGCGATGCGCTGAAATTACGCGCCGAGCGTCAGCGCGTGCTTGCCGCCAACATTGCCAATGCCGATACGCCCGGCTACAAGGCGATGGATTTTGATTTCAAGTCAGCGCTGCAAAATGCAAACGCAGCCTCGGCAATCAGCAGTGCCGCCGCCGGCGCGCTGAAGACCGATCCGCGTCATCTTTCCACATCCACACTCGGGCTTCCCGGTGTTGATCTGCAGTACCGCACACCAAATCAACTTTCGATCGATGGAAACAGTGTTGAGATGGACACCGAGCGCGCCAGCTTCGCCGACAACGCCGTGCGTTACGAGGCCTCACTGCGCTTTCTCAACGGGCAAATCAAAACGTTGACCATGGCCATTCAGGGTCAATAGACACCGATCAGGATAAGGAGTCCGTCTCATGTCGCTATTCAAGGTTTTCAATATCGCCGGATCAGGCGTGCAGGCTCAGAGCCAACGCCTGAATGTGCTGGCCTCCAATCTTGCCAATGCGGAGAGCGTGGCCGGTCCGGATGGTCAGCCATACAAGGCGCGTCATGTCGTATTCCAGACTCAGGCGATTGGGGCGCAGCCAGCGGACGGTCAAACGCCCGGTGTGCGGGTGAGTCAGGTTATCGAAGACGATTCCCCAATGCGGAAAGTCTACGACCCCAAGCACCCACTCGCGGATGAGCAGGGTTATATCTCGATGCCAAACGTGAATCCAATTGATGAGATGGTCAACATGATTTCAGCCTCGCGGTCTTACCAAAGCAATATCGAAGTCATGAACACGGCAAAAACCTTGTTGCAGAAAACCCTGCAGCTCGGCAACTAGGGAAGGACGTTATGACCACCACTATTAATTCAACCGCCGCCACGTCGAGCAGCGCGTTTTCCGCAGGTGTCAACACCATCGGCAAGGATGCCACCGAAGACCGTTTTCTGAAGTTACTCATCGCGCAGATGAAAAATCAGGATCCGTTAAATCCTCTCGACAACGCGCAGGTAACCAGTCAGATGGCGCAGATCAATACGGTGCAGGGAATTTCGCAACTCAATTCGACGATGGTCAATATGCTTGGCCAGTTTCAAGGTGCCCAAGCCATTTCATTGCCGGGTCGCCAGGTGCTCGTCGAGGGTAATAGCCTGACACTCGTCAAGACCGGCGACGTGGCTTCCGCCAAAGGCGGCTTCGATCTTTCGCAGGACGCAGAGCGTGTGACTATCGATGTCAAAGACAACAGCGGCAATGTCGTTGCGCAGCTCAATCTCGGTGCCCAGAGCGCTGGTGCCGGTTCATTCAATTGGGACGGCAAGCTGGAGACGGGCACCGCAGTCGCCGGCAAATACACATTTGACGTCAAGGCTTACAACGGTAATGCGTTGGTGTCAGTTGGTGCGCTGACGGCTGCGCGCGTCGAGGGCAGCGCGATCACGCCACAAGGAGTACGGCTCACGCTCGAAAATCTTGGAAGCCGCTACTACAGCGACATCCGCATGGTTATCTAATTTCACATCACGAGACAAGGAAGGAAACATCATGGGTTTTCAACAAGGATTAAGCGGCTTGAACGGCGCCGCACGCAACCTCGAGGTGATTGGCAACAACGTTGCCAACGCCAGCACGGTGGGCTTCAAATCGTCGCGCGCTCAGTTTTCTGATGTGTACGCCAACACGCTCGCAGGCAGTACCATCGGCTCGGTAGGCATCGGCACACGCGTGGCACGCGTTGCGCAGATGTTCACGCAGGGCAATGTCACTACCACCAATAATCCGCTCGATGTAGCCATCAACGGGGAGGGATTCTATCGACTCTCCACCAATGGCACGATCACCTATTCTCGCAATGGACAGTTTCAGCTAGATAGCAACGGCTACATTGTCAGCGGCAATGGCGCGCACCTCACGGGCTTTGCAGCAGATGCAGCCGGTAACGTGACCACCGGCACACCGGGTGACCTGCGCATCTCAAAGACGGATCTTGCACCCTTGGCGACCACTCAAGCCACGGCCGGTCTTAATCTTGATTCGCGCAAGCCGGTATTGACCGCAGCCGGGTTTAATCTCGCCAATGCTGCGACATACCATGGAGCCACATCGCTCTCGACGTACGATAGCCTCGGCAACGCGCATACGTTGTCACTCTATTTTGTCAAGACCGCAGTCAATACTTACAGCGTCTTCGCCGCCAATGATGGCGTGCAGGTTGGCGCTGCAGCGGCGGGTACCCTGGCATTCAATACCGACGGCTCACTCGACACAACCGCGACCACATTGCCATTCAACCTCAGCGTTCCAGTTGGCGGCGGGGCCACCAGCCCGATGACGGTGGCACTCGATTTTGTTGGCACCACACAATTTGGCACGACCTTCGGCGTGAACGATCTCACTCAAAACGGTTATACGGCTGGCAAGTTGAGTGGCTTCAGCGTTGGTCAGGACGGTACCATTGTCGGACGCTATTCCAATGGTCAGACGCTGGCACAGGGTCAAATTGCCCTCACCTCATTCACCAATTCGCAGGGCCTTGCTCCAATCGGCAACAACCAGTGGGCAGAGACATCCAGTAGTGGTCTGCCTCTGGTTGGTGCGCCAGGTGCCGGCACCCTTGGTGTATTGCAGTCCGGCGCAGTGGAAGAGGCGAATGTCGATTTGACGCAGGAGCTCGTCAACATGATTACAGCGCAGCGTGTTTATCAGGCGAATGCGCAGACCATCAAGACCGAAGATTCGCTGCTGCAAACAATCGTCAACCTGCGTTGATGCAAGTCGTGCCGAACACAATCACAATCACAATCACCCACTAAGCTGACCACGCAATATGGATCGTCTCGTCTACCTCGCCTCGGCCGGTGCCAAGCAGTTACTCCACCGTCAGGAAACCATCGCGCACAATCTCGCCAACGCCAACACGACGGGCTTTCGCGCCGACCTCGATGCATTTCGCGCGGTGCCGGTACAAGGGCCGGGTCAGGGTACGCGCGTGTTCGTTGCCGAGTCCACGCCGAGCTTTGACAGTACACCCGGCACCTTGCAGGCCACTGGCCGAAATCTTGACGTTGCGATTGAAGGTGAAGGCTTTCTGGCGGTCGAATCACGTGATGGCAGTGAGGCATATACACGTGCAGGTTCACTCGACGTCGGCGTTGACGGCACTTTACGCACACGCGGCGGGTTGGCGGTGCAGGGCGATGGCGGACCCATCACCATTCCTGAAAATGCCCGGATCACGATCGGTCGCGATGGCACTGTGAGTGCAGTCGCTGGTGGCAATAGCAAGAGTGTCAATGTGGTTGGGCGCATCAAGCTCGTCAATCCACCCACAGCGAGCCTTGTCAAAGGCGGCGATGGTCTGTTGCGTAGCGTCGATGGCAGCGCGGCTTCAGCCGACCCGGCCGTAAAGGTGGTCGATGGCACGCTCGAAGGCAGCAATGTCAATACGATCGACGCGCTGGTTGGCATGATCGCCGTCGCCCGCCAGTTTGAAACGCAAATGCGATTAATGACCAGCGCGGAACAGAACGCTCGTGACGCCAACAAGCTGCTGTCCACCAACGGCTAACGTAAAAGTCGACGTAAAACATGGCTTCAATGAAAGGTAAAAAATGATTCGCTCATTGTGGATTTCCAAAACCGGGATGGATGCCCAGCAAACGCAATTGGACGTTATCTCGAACAATCTGGCCAACGTGTCCACCAGTGGTTTCAAGCGATCCCGCGCGGTGTTCGAAGATTTGCTTTACCAGACCATTCGCCAGCCCGGTGCGGCATCATCGCAGCAGACACAACTACCTACCGGCTTACAGGTTGGCACTGGTGTTCGCCCCGTCGCCACCGCACGTGTCTTCACGCAGGGCAGTCTGCAGCAGAGCGGTAATAACCTCGATGTTGCGATCAATGGCCAAGGATTTTTGCAGGTGCAGATGCCCGACGGCACGACCGGCTACACGCGAGATGGCAGCTTGCGTATGGACCAACAAGGGCAGGTGGTGACTTCCAACGGGTTCCCGATTCTGCCTGCAATCACCGTTCCGCCCGGCGCGCAAACAATTACCATCGGCCAGGACGGCATTGTCTCCGTGACCTTGGCCGGTTCAGTGGCGCCGACGCAGGCCGGCTCGTTGCAGTTGGTGAACTTCGTCAATCCCGCCGGACTGCAATCCATTGGACAGAATCTTTATACCGAAACTGCCGCATCCGGCACGCCAAACGCAGGCACGCCTGGTACCAACGGATTGGGCCTCCTCAACCAAGGCTATGTCGAGACCTCAAACGTCAATGTCGTCGAAGAATTGGTGTCGATGATTCAGGCGCAGCGAGCCTACGAAATCAATTCGAAGGCAATCCAGACATCGGATCAGATGTTGCAAAAACTTTCCCAACTCTGAGTAATGCGTGATGATAAATAAATCAGCCGCCCACACATTGGTCATACTGCATTTGATGCTGGCGCTGGTCGTTGCCGGTTGCTCGCACATCGAGCCACGCGTCACTATTGTCGAACCCACGTCGGCAAGACCCACGCTGGTGTCTGCAGCACCCGTCAACAATGGCGCGATTTTCCAATTAGCGGGACATCGTCCTTTGTTCGAGGACCCACGCGCACGCCTGCGCGGCGACATCATCACCATCGCCATCAACGAAAAAAACAGCGCGTCGCGCACATCCTCTTCGACCGCGTCGAAAACCAACGATGTCAAAGCCGGCGTGCCAGCCGTTGCCGGTCTGCCGGGCAAATTCCTGCAAGGCGCCAACCTTCAGGCGAGCTCGTCCAATGATTTTTCCGGCAAGGGCGATACCGCAAACGGAAATTCATTCGCCGGCACCATCACGGTCACGGTGGTGGATGTGCTGCCCAACGGCAACCTGCTGGTGACGGGTGAAAAGCAGATCGGTATTAACCACAATCTCGAATTTATCCGGTTCTCCGGTGTGGTTAATCCGGTCACGTTGCAGGCTGGCAACATCGTGGAGTCCACCAAGGTGGCGGATGCGCGCCTCGAATACACCGGCAAGGGCTATATCGATGAAGCGCAGCGGATGGGATTGTTGTCGCGGTTTTTTCTAACGTTTTTACCTTTCTGATCGGGTGCACAATGAAGAAAATCAATCTGCAACGCTTGTTCTTCTTTACTTCTCTGATCGCCGCTTTCTGGTGTGGCTCAATGCCTCCTGCTCAAGCTGAACGCATCAAGGATCTGGCAAATATTCAAGGCGTGCGTGCAAACCAATTGATGGGCTACGGTCTTGTCGTCGGCTTGGACGGCAGCGGTGACCAAACGACACAGACACCGTTTACCGTACAAAGCCTGACCAACATGCTCTCGCAGCTAGGGGTGCAATTGCCAGCGGGCACCAGCTTGCAGCTCAAAAACGTCGCCGCTGTCATGGTCACCGCCTCGCTCCCCGCCTTTGCCAAGCCTGGCCAGCCCCTCGACGTTACTGTTTCGTCGCTCGGCAATGCCAAAAGTCTGCGCGGCGGGACACTACTATTCACGCCACTCAAAGGCGCTGACGGCCAGATTTACGCGATGGCGCAGGGAAATGTGATCGTTGGCGGTGCCGGTGCCTCAGCGGGGAAAAGCAGTGTGCAAATTAATCATCTGAGCGCCGGTCGCGTGCCGGGCGGCGCCACGGTCGAACGCGCGGTCAACTCACCTTTTTCACAAAGCGACGTCATCACACTCGAACTTCAGACCACTGATTTTTCCACCGCACAGCGGGTGGTGGATGCGGTCAATGCCTCATTTGGCTCGGTGGTGGCTCAAGCCATCGACGGTCGGGTGGTGCAAGTCGCTGCGCCTGCATTGTCGCAGGGTCGGGTCGCGTTTATGTCACGTCTGGAAAACATCGATGTCGAGAGAGTGATTCCGTCGGCCAGGGTCATCATCAATGCGCGTACGGGTTCGGTGGTTATGAACCAGATGGTGATGCTGGAGCGCTGCGCGGTGGCGCACGGAAACCTTTCGGTCACCATCAATTCCACACCCGTCATCAGCCAGCCAGCCCCACTCAGTCAGGGGCAGACGGTGGTATCGGAAAAAGCTGATATTCAATTGAAGCAGGAAGGCGGCAACCTTGTGATGATGGAGGCGGGCGCCAAACTTGGTGATGTCGTCAAGGCGCTGAATGCGCTTGGTGCGACGCCGCAGGATCTGGTGGCGATTTTGCAGGCGATGAAGGTATCGGGTTCACTGCGCGCCGAACTCGAAGTCATTTGATGAACCTCCCAACCAATCAGGTTGCGCTCGATACCCGCAGTCTTGACGGCCTCAAGCGCGCCGCGCACGAGTCGCCGGACAAAGCGCTAAAGGCGGCGGCCACGCAGTTTGAAGCGCTGTTCATGAACATGATTCTAAAGAACATGCGTGACTCGCTACCCAAAGACGGATTGATGTCGTCAAGCGCTGGTGACACTTACACCGGCATGCTCGATCAGCAGTTATCGCAAAAACTCGCCGGGAAAGGTACCGGGCTTGCCGACATGTTGGTCAAACAATTGAGTCGCAACATAAAGCCCGCAGCCCCCACAGAAACGGGTGCCGCCGCCAAGGGGTCGATATTGCCGTCTACCGTCGCACTCGCCAAAGCGGCACCTGCCGCTCGTATCGAGCTGGCACAGTCCACGGCGGCGTCCTCACCAATCACACGAGCTAACTTGCAAACTTCGAAAACAATAGTCGTCAACGCTGCGGCAGGTTCACCCATAAGTGCAGCCGAGCGGAAGCGGGATTTCGTGACCAGCATGGCACAGCACGCCAAGGCCGCCGAGTTGAAGACGGGTGTGCCGGCCAAATTCATGATCGGTCAGGCGGCGCTTGAATCAGGCTGGGGTAAGAAAGAAATCAGGGATAGCAGCGGACGGTCGGCATTCAATGTGTTTGGCATTAAAGCAACCGGTAAATGGAATGGTCCGACTGTCGATGTGACCACCACCGAATTTGTCAACGGGGTCGCCAGCAAAGTGGTCGAAAAATTCCGCGCCTATGCTTCTTACGCCGAGGGATTTGCCGATTACGCCAAGTTAATCGCCAACAGTCCGCGTTACGCCAACGTACTCAAGACCGCACGCGATGGCGTCGAGGCTTTCGCGCAAGGCCTTCAGCGTGCCGGCTATGCCACCGACCCGGCCTACGCAACCAAGCTGACCAAGGTGATCAATGACGCCGTACAAATCGACCGGCTGGCCTAATGATTTGGCCGCAATTGCCGACAACAGGCGTATGCGGTAAAAGCGACATAAACCCGACAGGATATTGAGATGGCTAGTGGAATTTTATCAATCGGCGCGAGTGCCCTGACTGCCGCCTACGCAGCGTTGCAAACGACCGGGCATAACATCGCAAACGTTTCAACGCCCGGTTACCATCGACAGCAAACGGAGCAGGCATCGACTTACGGCGCTGGATATGTGGGCAATGGGGTGAGTGTTTCGGTCATCACCCGTGCCTACAGCGAACTGGCCAACGCCGAAGCCGCTCGCGCCGAATCGCGCGCCAGCGAGGCGACAACGCAGGCTGCCTATATTCGGCGACTTGATAGCTTGTTTGGAGATGCCACCACCGGCGTCGGTGCCGCAGTCGATAGTTTTTTCAACAGCATGCAGGCGCTGTCTGCGCAGCCGTCTTCCACCGGGCAGCGTACGGCTTTTTTGAACGAAGCCCGCAATCTGGCGACGCGGTTTTCTGAAACCGTTGACGGAATTAACCAGTTGAAGGACAACGCAACAAGGGATCTTTCACTGTCGCTCAATAATATTAACGACATGGGCCGCCAGGTCGCGTCGTTGAATGCACAGATCTCGTTGGCTCTCGCGTCTAATCAAGCACCGAACGACCTGATGGATCAGCGTGATTTCCTGATCCGCGGCATCGCCAGTGAAATCAGCGTCACCACTGTCGTGCAAAGCGATGGCGCGATAAACGTACTGGTGGGCAATGGCCAGCCTCTGGTGGTGGGCGACCGGGTGAGTTCGCTGGCCGCTGGCATTGATCCAGGCGACCCGGCCAAGGTTTCACTGATCCTGCGAACACCCACGGGTAATGTGCAACTCGGCAGCGACGGCACCGTAATGGGCGGCAAGATCGCCGCCACGATGAACGTACACAATCGGGATCTCGCAGGTGCCGAAGCAGAACTGGGCCGCCTGGCGATTGCGATCGCCACACCGCTTAATCTTCAGCATCAGCGCGGCATAGATCTTAACGGCAACAGTGGCGGCAATCTGTTCAACATTCCCGCCGCGAGTGCTTACGCACCGGCGTCCAATACCGGCAACGCGGCGGTCAGTATTGCGATTGCAGATGCATCGCAACTCAAGGCCAGCGACTATCGTCTCGATTTCGACGGCACCAATTATCAGGTAACGAGGCTAAGTGACAGTACGCAGCAAGTTTTTGCCACCTTGCCAGCCACCATCGATGGTTTCGGTATTAGCCTTACTTCGGGTGCGATGGCCGCAGGTGACAGCTTCAGCTTGAAGCCGGTCTCGACGCGCGCCAACGGAATCGTCGCGGCTTTTCAGGATCCGCAGCGTGTCGCACTCGCCTTGCCGGTTGCCGCCAGTGCTGCGCTCGGCAACGCGGGCAATGTTGTGGTGCAAAATCTCGGGCTTGATGCAGCGGCGAATGCCAATCTGACACAACCTGTGTTGCTCACGTTCACCGGCCCAAATACCTTTAACGTCACCGGTGCCGGTACCGGCAACCCGACAGCGCAAACTTACGTCGCAGGTACGCCGATCACGTTCAACGGTTGGACGCTCACCCTCTCCGGCACACCGCGCGTTGGCGACACGTTGACCATTGGCGCCAATAGCAATCTGACCGGTGACAACCGAAATGCCTTGAGTCTGGCCGCTTATTCAACCGGGTCGATCATCGACGGCCGGACCCCGGCACAAAGCTTCGCCACGACGCTGGCAACCATTGGTGGCCAAGCGCGCACTGCCAATCTGGATGCCCGGGTGCTGGGTGCCGTGCGCGACGATGCCGTTGCTGCCGAACAGAATTTTTCTGGCGTCAATCTCGATGAAGAAGCGACACGGCTGATCCAGTACCAGCAGGCGTATCAGGCGGCCGCGAAGGTGATTTCGGCCGCACAAAGCGTATTCGACGCGCTGCTAACACTAGGCAGATAGAAAGGCAGTTTATGCGCATATCCACTGCACAAATGTACCAAAGGACGGCAGCAACGATCACGGGCAAACAGTCAGACCTTGCAGCCATCCAGAATCAACTTTCCACCGGCAAGCGCAGTGCCACACTCGCCGACGATCCGGCAGCGGCTGCAGGCGCATCGGTGCTGCGATCAGATCTGGCAGCCAACGGCCAGTTCGAACAAAACCGGCAGATCGCGCAACAACGATTGTCCTTTGCCGAAAACACGATGGGCGCGGTGACCGAGAGCCTGCAATCGGCGCGTGAATTACTCGTTAGTGCCGGTAACGGCGGCTATTCGGATAGCGACCGCAAAACGATTGCCGGCCAGCTTCGAGCCGGTCTAGCCACACTCATCGGACTCGCCAACTCTGCCGACGGGCAGGGCGGTTATCTATTTGCCGGATTTCGGGAAGACACGCCACCGTTTATCGACACCTCGACCGGCGTCGGTTACGTGGCCGATGACGGCGCCAGACAGATCAATGTTTCGCGAACGCGCTCTATCGTCACCGCTTTTAATGGTGCCGACGTATTCATGCGCATTCCGAATGGCAACGGCGTATTCACGACTGCCGCCAATACTCTCAATAGCGGTGGCGGCATTGTCGATGGTGGTCGGGTTACCAATCCCGCAGCGCTGACAGGCAACAGTTATGAGATCCGCTTTCAGACCGGTTCAGGCGGCACCACATATGACGTCTGGGATACCACCAACAACGCGGCAGTCAGTATCGGCTCGACGTACATATCACCTGCTTCCATCGCGCTGCCCGGGCTGAGTGTCAATATCGAAGGCGCTCCCGCCAACGGCGACGTGTTTGATGTCGCGCCCAACGGTAATCAGGATATTTTCACCACGCTAAGCAATGCGATCAATCTACTCGACGCGCCTGTCAGTGGAAATATTGCCAGGATAAGTAACGGCCTGCGTGTGGCATTGACCAATCTGGATCAGGCGATCACGCATGTATCGGATCAACGTGGCATCGCTGGTGCCCGCCTGAATGAGCTCGATCAGCTCGGCGAATTGGGGTCTGCGCGTGATGTCGATCTGAGGAGCACGCTGTCTTCGCTGGAGGACATCGACTACGTCAAGACAATCAGCGACTTCACGGTAGCCAAGACCGGCCTGGATGCGGCGCTGTCGACCTATGCGCGCAGCGCCAACACATCGCTGTTCGACTACTTGCGTTGACCGCTGTGTGGTACGGAAACTCGCCGTACGCGTAGGTGCATGTTAGACCAGTAAACTCAAGCACTGGCGCGGTATTCAGGCAATAAATGCGCTGAGAGCCGCACCAGTGCTTGAGTTTATTTTTTTTATTCGGCCGTTCAACGCAGTCGACAAAGATCACTGCGAGCTATTCAAGATGACCAATGTTGTGCCGATATAGCATTGTGCAGCAATAGCATTGGCAACAATCGGTTCACGCACCGGCACGCACTCCGGGAACCGTATCGGTATCAATTCGAGACCGTTGAAAAACGAACCTGGATAAGCAAATGGACCAAGCCGAAACCCGACCGAATGTTTTGGTCATTGATGACGATGATGGAGGCCGTCTGCTGACGGTGCTTATTCTCGAAGAACGCGGGTTTTCTGTTGCCGAGGCAGCCTCCGGTGAGCAGGCAATCGCCGCAGTGCAGGCAGAGGTCCCGGATGTTGTTTTGCTTGATGCGCTAATGCCGGGACTTGACGGCTTCGATACCTGCCGGAGTATCCGCAAGCTTGCCGGCGCTGAACATGTACCGATTCTGATGCTCACCGGGCTTGACGACGATGATTCCATCTCGCGCGCCTATGAGGCCGGAGCCACAGATTTTTTTGTTAAATCGGAACACTGGACACTGCTTGCGCAGCGCATTCGCTATTTGTTGCGCGCAAGTCGCATGCGCGATGAACTTGTTCACAGCCGCGCCAAGGAAGCATGGGCACAACGCATTGCGCGCCTCGGTTACTGGGAGTGGGATGTCATCAACCGCAGCTTTGTCGCCTCTGATGAATGTTTTCGACTCATGGGCTACCCTGCCCTGTCTTCCTCGCCCGCGATGGTAATGTCGGTTTGCGACGTGGCGAAGTTCTTTCAGTATTTGCACGCCGACGACCGGATGCGGATTGAGGAAATCGTTGCGCACTGCCTGAGTGAAGGTGCAAATGCACAGTTTGAATGCCGCCTGCTGGCGATGGATGGCGGCATGCGCTCGATGCATCTTGAAATCGAAGTCGAACGCAGCGCCGACGGGGCAATGTCTCGTGTGTATGGCGTCATACAGGACATCACCGAGCGCAAACGCACCGAAGACCAGATCCGTGTGCTCGCCAATTTTGACAGCCTGACCGGGCTATCGAACCGGCGCCATTTTCAGGAACAATTCGCGCTCGCGATCGAACGCGCACGGCCCAATGACGCACCGGTTGCTTTGCTGTTTCTCGATCTCGACCGCTTCCGGCAGATTAATGACACGCTAGGCTATGCGGCGGGCGACCAGCTACTGACGGAGATTGCCTCGCGGCTCAATCAGGCGATCCGCGACCGGGGTCACAAAGGTGTCGGCGCTGATTTGGTGGCACGTCTGGTCGGCGATCAATTTGCAATTATGTTGACCGGGCTTTCAGGCGCCAGTGAGGCAGAAGCCGTTGCCCGTGGCGTGCAGACTGCGCTTGGCAAGCCGATTCGGTTAACCGATCAGGACTGCATTACGAGCGCTTCAATCGGCATCGCCTCCTACCCGCGCGACGGCAACGACGCTGAAACATTGATGCGCTCGGCAGACCTCGCAATGAAGGCCGCAAAAACGAGCGCGGTCGGTGGCTTGCAAGTGTACAAACCGGGGCTGAATGCGACATCCAAAGATCGGCTGATACTGGAACAGGCGCTGCACAAGGCGCTTGAGCGTAAAGAGCTCATCATGTACTACCAGCCGCAAATTGATACCCGTCTGGGCAAGATCATCGGCGCCGAAGCGTTGATGCGCTGGCAACGCGATGGTCGTCTGGTGCCACCGGGAGATTTTATTGCCATCGCCGAAGAGGTTGGGTTGATCATTGCGTTTGGCGAATGGGCCATCAACAACGTGATGGGGCAGAATCGCACCTGGATCGATGCCGGATACGAGCCACTGCCGATGGCGGTGAACATCCCGGGAAGTCATTTCGAGCGCAGCAATTTTATTGACCTCGTACAGGAAATTCTGAAGCGCCAGCGGATTGCGCCGGAGTATCTGGAGCTTGAGATCACCGAGACGACATTGATGCGCGATCTCGCCGCAACCCTGCCCACTCTCGATGCATTGACTGCGCTGGGAGTACGATTGTCGGTCGACGATTTCGGAACCGGCTATTCGTCGCTGTCATATCTGCGCCGTTTGCCGATTGACACCTTGAAAATTGACGCGTCATTTGTACGCGAGCTACAAACCGGCTCGGACAACGAAGCCATCGTGGCGGCGATCATCGCCATGGCAAAAAGTCTCAATCTGCGTGTCATCGCAGAGGGCGTGGAGACCCACGAGCAAATGTGCATCTTGCATGCATACGGCTGCCACATCATGCAGGGCTACTACTTTTCAAAGCCCGTACCCGCTGCTGATTTCGCGCAGTTCCGATTGGAGTACGGCGATCAGAAACCGTTGCCCAAAGCTGCATTTATTGGTCGCGGGAGTATGGGCCACCTCCTGCGTACTGCCGCCAGCCACTGAAGTAATCACAATGAAACCTGATTTCCGCGCAAACCGCTGGCTGGAATGCGAGGCCGCATCTAATTATTGTCAAACGATAAACCGCTAACTGACATCCACGAGAATCATGGACACGCATGCAAGCACCGCCAATCCCGCCAACATTGCCCGAGAGGCAATTCGCCGATTGGCTGCAACACGAGTCGCACCGACTCCGGAAAATTTCGAGCAGGCTTATCTCGAAGCGTCGGGGACAGGTGAGTCTGCGAGTGTCGTCAAGCCGGAGCACGTGCTGCACAAACTGGTGCAGGGCATCACCAGCCGCAGCCCTGAATTGATTGGTGCGCAACAGTTGCAGGAGCATGTAAAACGCCGTTCATGGAACAATGCCCTGAAAGCTGTCGGTCAGGTGTTGAGCGAAGCCATGACCGGGCCTTCGCGCGAGTGGCCCCGTATTCTGCAACAGGTGCTGTCACAACTCGATGCCACTCACACAGACTGGACACGAGCCCGCAAACTCAGTGCGTTAAACCATGTCCTGATGACGCCGTCCGCAGACGAGCGCACCCGCGAAAAGCTGGAACGCCTGATGGCTGGGTGGAAGTTAAAAACAACCGAGCACACCGATCCGCCGGTGTCCGAGGCGTCAGCGGCTGATTGCAATTCAGGGGAGAGCGCCCTGGTTGCCGCCAATGCTGATGCAGTTTTGCCGGCCGCTGATCCAAGCGCTGAAGTAAAGGCTTGGCGATTGCTTGCGCTGACGGCATTGGACCTATATCAACCGTCACAGATAAACCCTGATCCGGACCATACGCGTAAACAGAACACCGCTGTATCGCACGCCGACAGCGCAAATAACTTGAGCGCGCGCCTCGCTAAATTTGCAGGTGTGCCGGGCGCAGAATGGCTCCATGAGGTTCAGTCGGCATCGGCCGCGACCCTCGCAGAATTGCGGCGTCAGGGCGCTTTACGTGATCGCCTTGTCAAACTGCTGCGTCTGGTTTGCGAAAATCTGACGCTCTTTGCCGATGATGATGCCTGGGTTAACGGGCAGGTGGCACGCATTACGCAGTTGCTCGACGCGCCACTCGATGAACGTGTGCTTACCGAGGCCGAAGACAGCTTGCGGTTGGCGGTGCAGCGCCAGTCAGAACTCAAGGCTGAACTTGGCGTTGCCAAAGCAGCGATAAAGGACATGCTGTCCTCGCTGATTGACCATCTGGCCATAGCGGCGACTTCGACCGGAGAGTGCTACCGCCGAATCAGTGAGCGTGCGGAATCGATCAAGCAAGCCGATGATCTGCCTTCGTTATCGCGCGTCGTCGCGAGTCTGCTCGACGACGCCGTTGAAATGCGGGAGGGAATCAAACGAACACATGGAGAATTGAGTTCTGCGCGAGAAAGTGCGACGCGTTACGAGGCACGTGTGCAGGCGCTGGAGCAGGAACTCGTTGACGTTAGCAGCCTGATGCGGATTGATCCATTGACGCAGGTCCTTAACCGTCGCGGCCTGGCGGAGGCGTTTGCGATCGAGCAGGCTCGCGCCGAGCGCGAGGGAGGTTCACTGGCTGTGGCATTGCTCGATATCGACAACTTCAAGGGCCTCAATGATTCATACGGACACCAAACCGGTGACATCGCGTTGATCCACGTTGCCGATATGGTGCGCGGTGCGCTGCGACCGAGCGACACAGTCGCGCGCTACGGTGGGGAAGAATTCGTCATTCTGTTGCCGGACACTTCAGCAGCAGAGGCGGTCAACATTTTGACGCGCGCGCAGCGCCAGTTGACGCGTGCGTTTTTTTTGCACAATGACAAGAAAATACTAATTACCTTCAGTGCCGGCATCGCCGACTATCGTGCGGGTGATAGTCATGAGTCCGTCATCCAGAGGGCAGACGATGCCGTCTATGCAGCCAAGGCCGCAGGCAAGAACCGGGTACAGATTGCGGGCGCCAGCAAATAAACCCGAACGTGCTGCGACGCGCTACTCAACCAAACTGTGCTTGAGCGCGTAGTGGGTCAATTCAGCGTTATTGGTCATCCCCATTTTTTCAAGGATGCGTGCACGGTAGACGCTCACAGTCTTTGGTGACAACGCCAGCGTCACGGCGATATCGGCCAGCCGTTTTCCGGATGCCATCAGACAGAGTGTCTGGAATTCGCGGTCCGACAATTTGGTGTGCGGTAGCTCATCGCTGTCGCTGGTCAGGTTGTCTGCCAACGCTTGTGCGATTTTGGGTGTGATGAATTTTCGCCCTGCCATGATCTGTGCAACGGCATCCAGCAACTGTTCGGGTGCGCTGCCCTTGTTCAGGTAACCATATGCACCCGCCTTGAGCGCGCGAAGCGCATATTGGTCCTCCGGATACATCGACAGCATCAGTATCTTGATGCGTGGATTTTCTTCACGGAGTGACTTGATGATGTCGATGCCATTCTTTCCGGGCAGGTTGACATCGAGCAGCAGCACATCAATTTGCACGGTTCGCATCTTGCCGCGTAGTTCGTTGTATTCCTGCGCCTCGCCGACAACTTCGATACCCTCACCATCGGTGAGAATATCGCGTATCCCCCGCCGCAGGATGGCATGATCATCAACGATAAAAACGCGAATCACGAACGATCTCCCGCCGGACTGCCGACGCGAGGCGGCAGCGACAGCAGCACCGTCGTGCCTTGTGTTGATGTGCTGGAAATATCCAGCGTCCCGTGCAGGGTACGCGCGCGTTCATGCATCATGGCCAGGCCAAACGATGGCCGGGTATCGTCGTTCGGGGCCGGATTCAGACCCTTGCCGTTGTCGGTAATCTCGAGATGAATCTGATCATGAGTGGCAAAGAGATGTACGTCAACACGGCTGGCACCAGAATGTTTGACAACATTGTTGAGGGCTTCCTGGCAAACACGGTAGATGCCGATGCTGGTGTGCTGATCCAGTACATCATCACGATTGGCATCAAAATGGGTTTCAATTCCCGACTGCTGCGCGAATTGGGAGGTGAGCCACTCCAATGCGGCAACGATGCCCTCGTCCAGAATCGCCGGTCGCAGATTGCCGACTACCTGTTGTGCGGTCATCGTCGTGCGGTCGACGAGCTGGATCGCCCTGGCCAACCGGTCCGCTGCCTCAGGCGGTAACTGCCCATGGCGTTGTAGCCACGCCAGTTCAAATTTCAGTGCAGTCAGGGAACAACTGATTTCTTCGCTGATTTCAGTGGCGACAGCAGCACGCTCGGTCTCCTTGACGGCTTCCAGATGGCCAGCAAGTTCGTGAAGCCGGGTTTCCGATTGTCTTAACGCCGCTTCCGCAGCGCTTTTTTCGCGGCGAACGGCAGCTGCCTTCAGGCCGTGGCGCAACGCAGGCGCCAGTCGCTTAAGGCGGTCTTTCATGACGTAGTCGTCGGCACCAGCGAGCATCGCCTCGACCGCCATTTCTTCGCCTGAGTCTCCTGATACCACCAGAAACGGCAAGTCAAGATTACGTTCGCGCAGCAATTGCAAGGCGCCAGCGGGAGAGAATTTGGGCAGATTGCGATCTGAAATGACGGCGTCCCAGCCGCCACTGTCGAGCGCGAGGCGCATTGCCTCAATGTCTTCAACGCGCATGCCAGCGACCAGCACACCGTCGCGTTCAAGCGTGCCCAGCATCAGCTCGTAATCAGCTGTTGAGTCTTCAACAAACAGCACGCGAATAGATTCGGGCGGTGATGCAGGCATTTATTGACCAGTGAAATGGGTGGTTTTAATGGCGCTTTTCACATTATCGCGTAATCGTCAAGCACGGAGAATAAAGCATCGAAATTAACGCGCGCCGCAGCTCAGCGACGCAACGTTTAACCAAATGGACTACCGACTCCTCAGGTGAGAAAAATGACGACTACCAATCTCAGTTTGCCACACGAAAACCTCTCCATACCGATGTCTGCAGCCAACGAACTGTGGGGAGCGCAAGATGATCTGACGCGATTGTCAGGGCTGCTACGCGACGCGTTTGGCGAACTGTTGAACTGCTTTATCGCCGTTCAAGCGGCAGCGCGAACAGCTGGAAGTCTGGCCGAGATGGACCGGGTCACTGGTCGGGCAATTTCCGCATTGCAGTGTCAGGATCTTGCCAGCCAGCTTATCGGCTTTACCCAGCAACGCCTCAGCCGGGCTAGTGAAGCGCTAAAGTCCACCCCCGAAATATCACAGACGCCAATGACGGTACCTGTTTGGCTGGCTGGTACGTCTGCTGGTGGTGAGTCGGTTAGCGTGCCACCTGTTCAGCAGGATGCCATGCGCGCCGGCACCATCGAATTCTTCTAGACAGTCAGACAAGTTCACTCAACAGTTTTCTTGAACGGGCTCATCATGCACGACACCAGTTCCAAGATCGCGCAGGCAGCCATAAGTGAGCCCGATCTGAAACAGTTCTATCAGTTGTTTTTTGAAGAGGCGGGCGAAAATATTTCATCAATGGAAAGCATGCTGCTGGCCATTGATATTGATAATCCGGTAGAAGAAGATCTGCATTCAATTTTTCGTGCAGCGCATTCCATCAAGGGAGGTGCGGCGACGTTTGGTTTTCAGGATGTGGCTGAGCTCACACACGAACTTGAAACGCTACTTGATCGGGTGCGAAGACATGAACTTGCACTGACCACGGCGATGGTGGATAAGTTGCTGGAAGCGGGTGATGCACTCAGAGGCCAGCTTGCCGGGCGCCAATCCGGCCACACCGACGAGGCCGGAGATATCTCGGCATTACTGTCAGGCATACGCACATTCGCTATTGGCCATGCCGTAGGTGGTCTGAAGCCGTCTGATGGCGCTCGTGCGTTCGACATGGTGGTCGGCCCGCTGGATGATGCGAGTGTGTTCGAAAGCATTATCGAGCTGTTTTCGGATATCCCCAATCTTGGCAGCATTGCGGCCATCGCGATGCCGGTTGTCGGAGCCGAGAATATTTGTGGTGACGGTCTGCGCTGTTTTCGGGTCGTCACGACATCTCCGGAAGACGAATTGTGCGATCTGCTCAGCTTTCACGTGAGTCGCGATCAATTGCGTTTCCTGAAGGCTGATCCACCGCAAGTCGAGGAGACCATATCGGAGGCTGTGGCCAAAGCCGTGCAAAAACCACGCAGTGAGCGCCTGCTGACGGGTGGTGCAGATGCATCCACGCTGCGAGTTTCGGTCGAAAAAGTGGATCAACTGATAAATTTGGTTGGCGAATTAGTAATTACACAGGCGATGCTCTCCAATAATGGCCGCGACATCAATCCGATCACACACGCGGGCATGCTGTCTGGTCTTGCCGATCTGGAACGTAGTGTGCGGAGCTTGCAGGATGCGGTGATGGGCATCCGTATGATTCCGATGGCGGTGGTGTTTAACCGGTTTCCGCGAATGCTGCGCGATCTGGCTGCAAAGTTAGGAAAAGAAATAGAACTCAAAACGTCAGGTGAGGCCACCGAGCTGGACAAGGGGTTAATTGAGAAGATTACCGATCCGCTCACTCATCTGATCCGCAATGCGGTTGATCACGGTATCGAACCGCCCGAAAAGCGACTCGCGTCCGGCAAGCCTGCGAGCGGCACCATTTATCTTTCTGCCGCCCATCGTGGGGGCAGCATCGTCATAGACGTGCGCGACGATGGCGCCGGCCTGAATCGCGACAAAATTCTTGCCAAGGCACGAGAGCAGGGATTGCCAGTTCATGACGACATGACAGACAAGGAGGTCTGGCAGCTCATCTGGGCACCGGGGTTTTCCACGGCAGAGCACGTCACGGATGTGTCGGGACGCGGCGTTGGCATGGACGTGGTGACAAAAAACATTGCTGCGCTGGGAGGCACCACCAGCCTCGATTCGATCAACGGCCAAGGCACCTTTGTGTCGATCCAGTTGCCGCTGACGCTGGCCATCATGAACGGCATGTCGGTAGAGGTAGGCTGCGAAAATTTTATTATCCCGCTCACCCACGTCGTCGAGTCGCTGCCGTTGATCGACGGCATGCTCCGCACGGTGGTGGGGCAGGGACGGGTGGTGGAGGTGAGAGCTGACTATCTGCCAGTAGTGGCTCTGCATGAAGTGTTCAACGTTGTGGCGCCAAAATCAAAGCTGCCCGCAAAGATCCTCGTGATCATCGAATTTGAAGGTGCCAAGACCGCGCTGCTGGTCGACAAATTGATTGGGCAGCAACAGGTGGTGGTGAAAAATCTGGAGACGAACTACCGAAAGGTACCTGGTGTCTCGGGTGCCACGATTATGGGCGATGGACGCGTTGCGTTAATCCTCGATGCCGCCTCTGTGGTTGCCACCGGAAGAAGCGCAGCCGGCCGCCCGGCACACGTCAATCAATCCAGACACTGATCCGAAGGAGTAGCACCAATGCAACCTCAAACCCAACATCAAGGTATAGCGCGAATGGACATCGTGCCAGAGTCAGAATGCAGCGAATTTTTGAACTTCAGACTCGGCGAAGAAGAGTACGGCATCGATATTCTCAAGGTGCAGGAAATTCGCAATTACGAGAGGGTAACAACGATTGCTAACGCACCGGAATTTATAAAAGGCATCGTCAACCTTCGCGGCACCATCGTGCCAATAGTCGATATGCGCATCAAGTTTCATCTCGATTGCGCCAGATACGACAAGTTCACCGTGGTGATTATTCTCAATATTGGCGGTCGCGTGGTGGGCATGGTGGTAGACAGCGTCTCCGACGTGATCACCCTGCCAGTCACAGAGATAAGGCCGGTGCCGGGTTTTTCATCGCGATTTGATACCCACTACATTCTGGGCCTTGGCGCGGTAGGCACTCGAATGCTGATTCTGCTGGACATTGAAAAGCTCATGACCAGCGACGACATGGCATTGCTCACCGAGCCCAAGCATTGATTGACCGGTTTTACCTATCCAAATTTGTCACGCGCTCAAGTTGGATGCCTGGCAACCGATAGAGCCAGTAGGAGCGTTTTCCAATATCGGCAGACACCATGATTTTTGTGTAGGTGACGAACAACCTAATAACCGCATAGCCAAGGACACCTCGATGAAAACCAGACTCACACTACGCCTTGTTACCGCAGTCGCTGCCTGCCTGTGCATGCACGGCGCGGTAGCCTCGACCGAGGATGGCATCAGCCCTACTGAAATTCGCATCGGCATGGCCAATGCATTGAGCGGGCCGGCAGCCGGTCTGGGCAGCGGCATAAAAGCCGGTGCCGAAGCCTACTTCGCAAAGGTTAACGCCGCTGGAGGTGTCCACGGCCGCAAAATCGTGCTCGTCAGCAAGGATGATGGGTACGAGCCCACCCGCAGCGCAGCCGCAACGCAGGAATTAATTGAAAAGGACAAAGTCTTTGCCCTGTTCGGTTACGTCGGCACGCCCACATCGAGCGCAGCGGTGGCGATCGCATCGAGGGCACAAGTGCCCTATCTATTCCCGTTTACGGGCGCCGAATTTTTGCGCAACCCGGTCAACAAATGGGTATTCAATGTGCGCGCTTCGTACTTTGATGAAGCGGAATTCATGATCGAGCGTCTGACCCGCGATCTGGGCTTCAAGAAGTTCGCCGTGTTCATGCAAGACGATGCTTTCGGCGAGGCGGTCAAGGGCGGCGTTGCGCGGGCACTTCTAAAGCGCGACTTGAAGATCTTTGCCGAGACCCGCTTTAAACGTAACACCATGGAAGTCGAAGCCGGTATCGAAGCACTGAAACAGGCGAAGCCGGAAGCTGTTGTTTTCGTCGGCACTTACAAACAACTGGCCGCAGTTGTCAAAAAAACCAAGGCCGCCGGTATCACGGCGCGCATTCTGACCGTTTCTTTCATTGGCACGGAAAACTTCATTGCCGAAGCAGGCGCGGAGGGTGACGGTGTTTACATTACGCAGGTGATGCCGTCGCCGCACGACACGACGGCACCTGGCGTGAAAAATTATGTGGCCGACATGAAGGGGGCAAGTCTGGGTTACACATCGCTCGAAGGGCACGTCGATGCCGTGGTTCTGGTCGAAGCATTGCGCAAAATCGGCCCCAACCCAACCCGTGTCGGTCTCGTCGCGGCCCTTGAGGCGTTGTCTACAGATGTCGGTGGCTTGAAGGTCGCCTTCTCGCCCAGCAGTCATCAGGGCTCCAAAACCATTTTTCTCACCCGCGTACAAGACGGCAAGGCTGTGCCGCGGACGATGATGCACTAATTGAGACGCGGTAAGACAACCCATTATTTTCAGGGATAAGACGTGATGCAACTCAATACGCTATACAAGACGCTGATGGTACCGACGCTGGCCGCGCTACTGGCCGCGGCGGCGGCGGCGGCCGGTTTGACCACAACGCTGCTGGCAGAAAGGTTGGAAGCCCGCGAGCGCGCCAATGCCCGGCAAACCGCCAAAATTGTTGCCGGCGTTGCAGCGCCCTATATTGTGAACTTTGATCTTACGGCGCTTGGCAATTTGGTCAAGCAACTCGGCAACGACAAAGAACTGGCTTTTGCGGAGATTAAAGAAGCAACTGGAAAGTCGCTAACTGGTGACGTAATGAAGGCCCCGGTGTCACTTGAGGGGTTGATCGTGATTGAGCAGAACGTCAATGACGCTGCTGACAACGTGCTCGGCACCGTACTGCTGGCATACCGATTGGACACCGCGCGTGCGATGCGTAACGACACCGCATTGATTGTATGTTTGTCGTTGGCTGTGATGGCGCTGCTGGTGGCGGCGGTGCTGGCATGGGTGGCGCGGCGCGTGCTTCGCCAGTTAGGCGGGGACCCGAGCGAGGCGCAGCGGATTACTACCGCGGTTTCTCGTGGCGACCTCTCGGTCGAAATTCTGCTGCGCAAAGACGACAAGACCAGCCTGCTCTCATCCATGAAAGAGATGGTGGGCACATTAAAGGGCTTCGTTGCAGCCCAGCAAGGCATGGCCACGCAGCACGATGCCGGCGACACGGATGCAATGATTGCCGCCGAGCAGTTTCCCGGGGTCTATGGGCAGATGGCGCAGTCGGTGAATGCGCTGGCAGCCTCCCACATCGGCGTGACTGTGAGGGTCGTCGAAGTCGTCAAGCGCTACGCCGCAGGCGATCTTTCGATGGACATGGACCGCTTGCCCGGCAAGAAGGTGCAGATTACTGACGCAATAGATGGCGTAAAGCAAAGTCTGCAGGCGGTCAACGCACAGATCGCCTTGCTCGTCGAGGCGGCGGCCCGTGGCGACTTTAACGTCCGTGGTGACGTTGATAAATACCAATATGATTTCCGCAAGATGGTCGAGGGTCTGAATCGTCTGATGCAGGTCAGTGATTCGGGCTTGAACGAAGTGGCGCGCGTATTGGGCGCATTAGCCAAAGGCGACCTCACCGAAAAAATTACCAACGAGTACGCCGGTACCTTCGGGCAGTTGAAGGACGACACCAACACCACAGTCGTGATGCTGGCTGACATAGTCGGCCAATTGCGCGTGGCGACAGAGTCAATCAATACGGCGGCACGGGAAATCGCCTCTGGCAATACGGATTTGTCACAACGCACGGAAGAGCAGGCATCGAGTTTGCAGGAGACCGCATCGACTCTCGATGCGTTGACCGGTACGGTCAAGCAGAACGCGGCGAACGCAAGACAGGCCAATCAACTTGCCATCGGGGCTACCGATGTCGCTGTCAAAGGGGGTGCGGTAGTGGGACGGGTCGTGGGCACGATGGGCTCCATTAACGAGGCCTCAAAAAAGATCGTCGACATCATCAGTGTGATAGACGAGATTGCATTCCAGACCAACATTCTGGCGCTGAACGCGGCGGTGGAAGCAGCACGCGCCGGCGAACATGGACGCGGCTTTGCGGTGGTGGCATCAGAAGTCCGAAATTTGGCCCAACGCAGCGCAGCGGCGGCCAAAGAGATCAAGGAGTTGATTGGCGACTCAGTGGAAAAAGTCGCTACGGGAACACGGCTGGTTGATGAAGCCGGGAAAACGATGGAAGAAATTGTTAGCTCAGTCAAGCGCGTGACCGACATCATGGCCGACATCACCTCCGCGTCCCAGGAGCAGAGTGCGGGCATCGAACAAGTCAACCAGGTCATCACGCAGATGGATGAGGTGACCCAGCAAAATGCAGCGCTGGTCGAGCAGGCCGCAGCCGCTGGCGAGGTTCTGGAGGAGCAGGCGCAGATGCTGGCGCGGACCGTATCGTTTTTCCATATGGCGGCAGTGGTCGTCAGTGGCACTGCGCCGGTGGCAGCAGAGCGAACGCGGGTGAGTAATTTGACGCGATTTCCCGCCAAGGATGCGGCACCCAGAACCAGGCCGATGCTGGCGCGCACCAAAGTTGCGGGCGGTACCGATGAATGGGTTGAGTTTTAGAAAACTGTGAGTCAGACGTTGAAAATCTTTCATATTCATAGTTCATAAATATCATCCAAGCAATATTTCCAGAAACGCCGCACCTGCGGCCAATGCCAACAGAGAGTCGCCACGTGCCCGCCCTCAATGCTTCTGCCGCAAGAAAAATCAAGGTGCTGATCATTGACGACTCAGCGCTGATGCGAACGCTGCTTACAGAGATCATCAATGGACAGCCGGACCTGACCGCCGTGGGCGCGGTCGCAGATCCGATCATGGCCCGACAGATGATCCGGCTGCTCAATCCGGACGTGTTGACGCTCGATGTTGAAATGCCGCGCATGGATGGCCTTGAGTTTCTCGGCAGACTAATGACTCTGCGACCAATGCCAGTATTGATGGTATCGAGCTTAACCGCGCGTGGTGCCGAGAGTACTCTGCGCGCGATTGAACTGGGTGCGGTCGACTACGTAACCAAGCCGAAGCTCAATATTGAACGCGGCGTCAGGCAAAGCGGCCAGGAAATCGTCGACAAAATTCGTATTGCTGCCAAGGCTAAATTGCCAACCACAACTCTATCGACGACGCCTCGGCTGGCGGCTGTTGGCAACTACCGTGCCAGCGCTGAAAAACTCATCATCATTGGTGCATCCACCGGGGGCATCGAGGCGGTGAAGACGTTACTGATGAAATTGCCGCCAGATAGTCCCGGTGTACTCATTGCCCAGCATATGCCGGCCGGGTTCACATCCGGTTTTGCAAACCGTCTTGGTAGCCTGTGTCGCATCAAGGTTAAAGAAGCGGTGGATGGCGAGCAGGTGTTGCCCGGGCACGCGTACATCGCCCCCGGTGGTCGGCATCTGGCAATCGACAAGTGCGGTACCAATTACATCACGCGTATTCTCGATACTCACCCTGTTAATCGGCACCGGCCTTCGGTTGAGGTACTGTTTAAATCGGCTGCCAAACATGCAGGTCCCAACGTACTGGGCGTGATGCTGACAGGCATGGGCAAGGACGGCGCATCGGCAATGCTTGAGATGAAATTTGCCGGTGCTTACAACGTCGCACAGGACGAAGCGAGTTGTGTTGTATTTGGTATGCCACGCGAGGCCATCGCTATGGGCGCAATCAACGTGGTGCTGCCGTTGGTCGAAATCGCGGGGCATTTGCTGGCGAGGATTACGGAATCTGGCGTGCATCACGCTCGTGTCAAAGCACGTGTTTAGGTTGCCTGTTTGCGGCCGTCTTTGAACATTGGAATATTCCAGTTGATGAGAAACTCAAGCATTGGCGACGCCCCTGGACGAATAGTGCTTGGAAATGCCCGTCAATGCTAGAGTTTGGTGCTTTATTGCACCAATCTCACGAAAGCCTCACAAAGATCCTCGACCGCATTGGCCTTGAAGATCAACTCACGCACACCGGCACCACCGGCCTGCGCCCGCAAGGTCTCATCAATAAAGCCCGACGCAATCGCCACCGGCAAGTCCGCCCGGA
>JANOQY010000426.1:0-16235 GCA_031414995.1 Betaproteobacteria bacterium | reverse complement strand
CGCGGTGTGAATCAGGTGGATGCTGGTGGACTCGAGAGGCTCGAGAAAGCCGCTGGACAACCCGACCGCCACGCAGTTACCGATCCAGAACTGTTTGCGCCGACCAGTAGTGAACTTCAGCGGGCGCGGGTCGGCCAGTGGCTTGCCATCGAGGTTGTCGAGCAGGATGCGCGTGGCCTCGTCCTGTTCCATGAAACCGCTGCAGTAAATGTGGCCATTGCCAGTGCGGTGTTGCAGGGGGATGCGCCATTGCCAACCAGCGCTATGCGCGGTGGAGCGGGTCATCGGCAGCAGCGGGCCGGCCGATTCGCACGGGATTGCCAGGGCGCGGTTCATCGGCAGCCAGTGCGACCAGTCTTCAAAGCCGGCTTTCAGCGTCTGTTCGATCAGCAGTGCGCGCATTCCCGAGCAGTCGATGAAGAAATCACCGGCGATGCGTTCGCCGCTTTCCATCAACACCGCATCGATGTAGCCATCGGGCTCGCGCTGGCTCACCTGCACAATCTTGCCTTCAGTGCGTTGCACGCCGCGCTGCTCGGCGTAGGCGCGCAGGTAGCGCGCGTAAAGCCCGGCATCGAAATGAAACGCGTGCGAGATGTCAGCTACCGGTGAGCCCGGCATGTCCTTGCGCGCGCGCATGAACTTGGCCTGCTGGGGTGCGGCGGTGTTGATCGAGTAGGCCTCGAGCGGCTCGGCGCGGCCGGCACGACGCATCCTAAGCCAAAAATGGTGGAACGGTAGCGCTTGGGTGGCCTGCCCCACGAACCCGAAGCCGTGGATGTAACGGTCGCCGATGGCGCCCCAATTGACGAACTCAATGCCGAGCTTGAAGGTCGCCTGCGTGGCGCGCATGAAGGCGTCCTCATCGAGCTCCAGCGCGCGGTTGAACTCGCCGATGTGCGGAATGGTGGCCTCGCCGACGCCGATGATGCCGATCTCGTCGGATTCGACCAGGCGGATCGCGCACTTGCCCTCCAACACCTTGGCCAACGCCGAGGCTGCCATCCAACCGGCCGTCCCGCCGCCGACGATGACTATGGTGCGCACGGGTTGGAGGGTCATGGCGTTCGCAGGAAAAGTGGCAGAGAGCGCAGATGGTACCGCGCCAGCGGCGCACGCACCATCCGCGTGCGTGGCCTCAGAACTTGTAGTTCAAGCCCGCCAGGATTTGACGACCGAATCGGTAGTTGTAGTTCGGCACCAGCTGCGTCGCGTCCGGCACGTCCGCATTGCCCGGCGTCTTGAAGTTGGTCGTCGACGTATCGGTGAGGTTGTTGACCTGCAGCAACACCGACAAGCCCTTGAAGCTGCTCTTCTCGTCGAAGGCATAACCAAGTTGCATGTCCACTACTTTGTCCGCGGCTTGCGAGCGCGTGGTCGGGCGGAAGAAGATATCGCGTGTAGTGGCGGTGAAGGCTGAGCGGTAGCGCTGGCTGACGCGGGCCGAGAAGCCGTGGTTCTCGTAGTAAACGGTCACGCTGTTCGATCGGCCGGAAAGTCCGTTGATCGGCGATTTCGAGTCGACCACGACCAGATTGCTGTTCTGGTCGACCTTCTGGTCGCTAATCGAACTGTTGAGCTTGGAGGCGCTGGCAACGATGCCGAAACCTTCGAGCCATGGAGTGAGCATCGAGCCTTCGAGCGCCGCGGCAAACTCGTAACCTTCGACGCGCCCGCCGGTGCCATTGCGCGGTTTGATTTCGCCGCCAATCCTCTGGACTACCACGCCCGCCGACGGCGTGTAGCCCGGCGGCAACGGTGTGCCGGATCGATCGACTGGCTGCTCCGAAGCGATGACGTAGCTCAACAGGTTTTTGCGGAATGCGGCAACCGAGATGTAGCTGCGCTTGCCGAAGTACTTCTCGACCGACAGGTCGAACGCGCTGGCTCGCCACGGCTTGAGCTCTGGGTTGCCGGCGTAGGTAATCTGCCAAGTGCCCTCGTTCGGTCCGGGGTCGGTGTTCAGTCGCGGTGTGCTGCCGCCGGCGCGCATGTCGTTGATGTTGGGTCGCGCGGACTGCATGCCAGCGCCGAAGCGCGCGATCAAGTCGGGCTTCAACTCGGCGACCAGATTCAGGCTTGGCAGTGTGTCATCGTATTTTTTGCCACCCGATCGCCGGAACAGCAGCGCCAGGTTGGGGTTGTTGTTGTCCAGGCCCAGGTACTCAAAGCCTTCCGAACGCTGGTCGGCGTGCACCGCCTGGACACCGAAATTGCCGCGGATCGGTACGCTGCCGAGCTGGGAATCAATGTCCAATTGAACGTAGGCGGTGGAAATTTTTTCGCTAACAAAGGCGTCGTTTCCCTTGAGCTGGAACTCGGCCGCCTTGCGGCCAAGCGCGCCGGAGCTGACGAGCGAGGGCACGTCGATTCGGATGAAGCCGGGCACGCCCATCCACGACATATCCAGTGGCGCGCGGACAGCGCCGACCGGGATGTTGCGAATCACGTTGCCGTTGCTGTCCAGAGGCATGACCAGACGTGTTTCATTTTTCTCGATGCTCTTGTCGCGCTGGGTGTAGTTAAAGCCGCCGCTGAAGTTGCTGAACACGCCGAACAGTTCGATCGGGCGTCGGGCCGACAGACGCATCGACTTGATGACGTCAACCGAGTGTGGGTCACGCACCACGCCAGTCCATCGCGGCTCGCCGGGCACATAGTCAAAGCCGGTCACGTCGCCAAAGCGGATGTTACCCGGATTGGAAAGGAAGCCGGGGGTAAGCGGAGTGAAGGTCTGCGCTCCGCCGTTGACTGGCACGTTCCACTGGAACGGCCCGTAGGCCCAAGTGTTTGCAGCATTATTCCATGGGCCTGCATAGACCTCCTGGTAGACCTCGTCGCGCACGTCGCGCGAGTAGCTGAGATCGGCCACCAGCGTCCACTGGTCGGCGACCTTGAGCGAGTTATTCCAGCCGATCGCAGTAATCTCGTCCCGCCGTTTGGTATCCCAGTTCGTGGTCGTCGTCGGCAGGGCGCTTGCTGTGGCACTCGTGGCGTAGGTATTTTGCCCGACTTGGGTGGTGCCAACGTTGGACAAGGTGTTCTGCGAGTTCGGTCCACCGAACAGCTGGCCCCAGCTGGCGAACATGTTGGAGGTCAGTTTGCCGCCGACTTCGTGCGTATCAAATTTCGAGTAATACAGGTCTAGTTGCGAGCTCATGTCCTTGTTTGGCTTATATTCCAGCACCGCCATCAGGCCGTCGCGGGTGTTCTTTTTGGTGAACTGCGACCCCGTCCAGAACATCGGCAGCATGGCCTGGCTGACGGGGCCCCACGTGACCGTGGGCGCCTGGAACAACGACTTTACGGTGCCGTTGATGGGAAGGCCATAGGGCGTGTAGTCGCCATACTGGTCAAGCTCCAGCACGCGCGCCTGCGTAGTGGACTCCAGGTGCGCGAATCCAACCGCCACACCAATCGTGTTGTCGGCAAACTGGTTCAAGTACGACATGCTGATCCGGTTGCCATTGGGATTGGCCACGCCCGGCACCTGGGTCTTGAGTGAATTGGTTTCACCGCGCACGTTGATCGCGACTTCGCGACCGCGGGTGTCGAGCGGCCGTCGCGACATCAAATCCACCGTGCCCGAAAGCCCCTGGCCGACCAGAGATGCGTTTGGTGTCTTGTAAACCGTCGCCGAGCCGATCAGTTCGGAGGGAAACTGGTCGTACTCGACGGCACGGCTGTCGTTGGAGCTGACGATCTCGCGGCCATTGAGGAGCACTCCCGAGAACGCTGGCGACAGGCCGCGAATCGAGATCACGTTGACGCGTCCGTCCGTGCCGCGCTGGCCGGTCAGGCCCGGCAGGCGCGCCAGCGCTTCGGCGATGCTGGCGTCAGGTAGTTTGCCGATGTCCTCCGCGGAGATCGCCTCGACGATGGAGTCCGAATTGCGTTTGGTGGCGATCGACGTCTCGATTGATCGACGAATGCCCGATACGACTACGGTATCGATTACCTGAGGAGTCGCCTTCGCGGCGGATTTCGCTGCGTCCTGCTTTGCAGCTTCCTGTTTGGCGGCTTCGGTTTTGGCAGTGTCCGGTGCTGCCGGGTCAGCCTGTTGCGCGTGTGCGCTCACCGCGAAAATCGCGGCAGCGCATGCGGCAGCTAATGGGCGCAGCCTGAACTCAAAATGGCTTGCAGCAGCGTTTTTGCCGCACTTCATGGCAGAAGCATTCATCAAACGTCTCCTCGGAATTGTTTAGTAGTTTGTGGCGCGTCAGACAACATGCAGAATTCATTGCCGAAATGCATCAAGCAGCGTTTTTCTTGAAAGCGCTTTCATTTTGAAACGGAGTTAATCGAATTGTCAAGGATTATTTTGTCATAGATCAAAATTGCTCAAACCGAGGCGCGCGCGTCCCAGACCGGCCAGGGTTGCCCATGAAAGTCGCCATTTGACAGGGTGTTCCGCGCGCAAATACTTCGTAAGCCGCACCAATGCCGGTTCTTTGAAAAAACGGCGAACGACTCTTGATGTTGAGGGGGCGTTGCCAAATAATGCCTGTCGGGTCGGCCGCGTTGAACTGGCACCGATACGGCCGCAAAACTCGGCATCCAGACAGGCGTTATGTTGAAATCACTACTTATCGACCTTTTGGTGATGCCATGGAGGGTGGCGGTGAGATTGTCGGCAAGGCGCTCATCCCGGCCGTTGTGACGGAGGGCATTCACCCGAAAGTATTGGAGGTCTTAAACACAATGGATAAGGTCTGGCATGGCCGCGCGGCGACGGCGACTAGGGGCGAGCGCTAAAAACAAAAACTCGACGCGTTTGAAAATAATCGAATTGGCGACGACATTTGGCGGGATCCTGCAAAGGGCGGAACAGATGCTGGCTATCACATCAACGCCAAATTGCCGATAACTAGTGCCGATTCGAATGAGGCCACCTAAACGCAGGCCGGGCGAGTTGAAAGGAAAAATACTCATCGCCAAGGATTTCGATGCTCCGCTCGGCGACGATGTTTTGGCAATGTTCGAGGCGAACGATGCGCCTGCTGCTTGATACTCACGTCTACCTTTGGTGGCTGAGAGACAACCGGAAACTATCGTTGCGCGCGCGAAACCATCGCGGATGCCGATGACGTATTTGTCAGCAGCGCGCCGATCTGGGAAGCGTCGATCAAATCTGCTATCGGCAAGCTGGATGCGGATGTGGACGCGTTGGTCGAGGAGATTACGCGCAGTGGTTTTCAGGAGTTACCTGTCAAGGCGAAACACGCAGAGCGTACCGCTGCGCTCTCGAATATTTACCGCGATCCGTTTGATCGCATGTTGATCGCGCAAGCGCCGTGCGAACCGTGGCGACTCCTGACGGTCGATGCCAAGTTGCGGAGGTACTCGGATCTCATTGAGGTGATATAGGCGGTCGATGACAATTTTTTCGCGGGCGGATGTGCGTACGGGCTACTGGCTTTCGGCCAGTTTCCCGCGAAAAAGATACAAGCTCCGGCGCGCTTTTCCAGCCAAAATTGCCCGGAAAACCGCACCATTGGTTGGTCTTCGAAAGACGCTGCGGGTATTCTTATTCGTGCCACGAGTGCCCGTTGCGCTCAGTCATCGCAATAGCAGCACTTGGCCCCCAGCTTCCGGCCGTATAGGGTTTGATTTTCTGCCCGGTCGTGCGCCAGCCGTCGATGATGCCGTCGATCCATTGCCACGCAGCTTCGACTTCATCGCGCCGCACAAACAAAGCGGAGTTGTTCTCGAGCACATCGAGCAACATACGTTCGTAGGCAATACGGCGACGCGTCTGGCCGAAGGCGTCGCCTACCGATAGATTCAACGGCACCTGTGCAAGCGTCACGTCATTCATGCCGGGCTTCTTGTGCATCAGGGTCAATGTGATCATTTCTTCCGGTTGCAATTTGATCAGTAACGCGTTTGGTGCAAGGATCGCACCGATGCCGGCAAATATGTTGTGTGGGACTGGCTTGAACTGGATCATGATTTCGCTGGAGCGCTTTTGCAGACGTTTGCCGGTACGCAGATAAAACGGCACACCCGCCCAGCGCCAGTTATCGATTTCGACCCGCAGGGCCACAAATGACTCGGTGTCGCTTCCAGACTTCGCGCCGACTTCTTCGAGATACCCCAGCGCGGCAGCGCCATCGCCAAAACCGGATGTGTATTGACCACGTACCGTGTGGCTCGCAACATCGACACTCGTGATAGGCCTGAGCGACCACAGCACCTTCACTTTTTCATTGCGTACCGCTGAGGGCATAAAGCCGGCTGGCGGCTCCATGGCGACGAGGCAAAGTAGCTGGAGCATATGGCTTTGCACCATATCGCGAAGCGCCCCGGTGCTATCGTAGAAAGGCCAGCGTCCTTCGACACCGACCGCCTCCGCGACGGTAATTTGTACCTGCTCGATCGCGTTAGCGTTCCACAGCGGCTCAAATATCGCGTTGGCAAAACGCAACGCAAGCAGGTTTTGCACTGCCTCTTTACCAAGGTAATGGTCAATTCGAAATACCTGGTCCTCGTCAAAAGCAGCTGCGATGGCCTCATTTACCCGCAAGGCCGACGCGGTGTCTGTGCCAATGGGCTTTTCAATTGTGATGCGTGAAAGCTTGTCGACCAGTCCACCGTCACGCAGTGCGAGGCATATCGGGCCGAACAACTGCGGGCCGGTGGAGAGGTAGTACATCACGCCGCCCGCGCCGGGCAGCAGCGCCTGCTTGATCGGCTCTAGTCCGCCAACGGCCTGTATGTTCACCGTGACATAGCGTATTCGTTTTGCAAAAGACTCGAAGAGCACTTCATCAAACAGCTTCGCGTTGGCCGATGTTTGAATCGCGTTCTTGACCTTGTCGATAAACGCGGGATCGCTAAGCGTTGACGTCGCAGCGCCAATGAGCTGAAACGCTTTCGGCAGCAGTCCATCTTTGTACAACGCATAAAGAGACGGCCACAACATGCGCTTGGCGAGATCGCCGGTTGCACCAAAGAGCACCATGGCGCGGCATTCAGGACTAGCGGCGTTTGAAGTCATGATCGTGTCGGATTGATTCATCGTTAGTTGGTGATGTGCACTGAAAAGAGCGACGCGGTTTTTGCTCTGCGACTGATTTCGTCCCAGTCTTTGTTGATGATTAGCGCAGCGGGTGACAGCCACGAACCACCTACACATGCGACATTGGAAAGCGCAAGATAGCTTGCGGCAGAGTCGACGTCTATTCCACCCGTGGGGCAGAACATCACTTGTGGAAATGGGCCGCCTAGCGCCCTAAGCATTTCAATACCGCCTGCCTGTTTTGCCGGGAACAGCTTCATCGCGGTAAATCCGGCGTCGAGCGCTCGCATTACGTCCGATGGTGCCATTGATCCCGGCAGGAAAGGAAAATCCAGAGTCGCCGCATGCGTAAGTAGCTTCGTGGTCGTGCCGGGGCTCACACCAAACATCGCACCCGCCGCACGTGCGGCATCGAGGTCAGCAACGTTGGTGATCGTACCAACGCCGACGATCGCATCTGGCACCGCAGCGCGAATTGCGCGTACGCAATCGAGCGCCCGGGGGGTGCGCATGGTGACTTCGAGTACGCGAATACCACCTTTGACAAGTGCCTCGGCCAGCGGTACAGCATCGTCGAGCCGATCGAGCACGATCACCGGCATCACCGGGCTTGCAGCGAGGATTTCACGGATGGGCGTTATTGTAGAACTCATGTAGCGACGGCCTCGGTTACTTTAGCAAGTGCGGGAATGACGGTGCCAAACGTGTCAGCGCCTTCTTCGGCCGTGAGCGCAACGGCGCGCGCCGACTGGAATAGCTCGCGGCCCATGCCGAATTGGTTCCTCACAAGATCTGCAGTCGGCGGTACGCGCTTGGCCCATTCAGCCGGCGCGACCATCGCTTCAAGCGACCCGGCATCGGCATCAAGGCGGATGATGTCGCCATTGCGTACCTTGCCCAGGGGGCCACCGGCCAGACATTCAGGCGATACGTGAATCGCTGCCGGCACCTTGCCAGAGGCACCCGACATGCGGCCGTCTGTGACCAGTGCAACGTGAAAGCCCGCGTCCTGCAATGATCCGAGTGCCGGCGTGAGTTTGTGAAGTTCTGGCATGCCATTGGCGCGGGGCCCCTGAAAACGCACGACGGCCACAAAGTCGCGCTGTAATTCGCCCCGCTTGAAACTGGCCAGCACTTCATCCTGATCATCGAATACCAATGCTGGTGCCTCCACCATGCGATGTGCCAGCTTCACCGCCGACACTTTGATCACCGAGCGGCCGAGATTCCCGCGCAACACGCGCAATCCTCCGTCTACGCTGAACGGGGCGGTTGCCGGTCGCAGCACGGTATCGTCGCCGCTCGAAGTGGGTGCTGCGCGCCAGACCACGTGATTGCCGTCGAGCATTGGCTCTTTGGTGTAATGAGATAAGGATTGCCCGGCAACCGTGAGTACATCGCCATGCAGTAACCCAGCCGAAAGCAATTCCCGAATGACGAAGCCTGCACCACCGGCAGCATGAAAGTGATTCACGTCAGCGCTGCCATTGGGATAGATACGGGCCAATAGCGGCACAACTGTCGACAAGGTATCGAAGTCGTCCCAATTGATGACGATGCCTGCAGCGCGCGCGATCGCGACCAAATGAATGGTGTGGTTGGTCGAGCCGCCGGTCGCCAGTAGGCCAACGATGGCGTTGATGATGGCGCGTTCATCGACAACGTTGGCAATTGGCGTGTATTCGTGGCCCAGATGCGTGATTGCGGCAACGCGCCGCGCTGCTGCGCAGGTGAGGGCATCGCGCAATGGCGTGTTCGGTGTGATGAACGCGGCACCGGGCAGGTGCAGGCCCATTACCTCCATCAACAGCTGGTTGCTATTGGCGGTGCCATAAAAAGTGCAGGTGCCGGGGCCGTGATAGGCGCGGCTTTCGGCTTCAAGCAATGCCCCACGATCCAGCTTCCCCTCGGCGAACTGTTGGCGGATCTTCGCTTTGTCGTCGTTCGAAAGCCCGCTGGTCATGGGGCCTGCCGGCACGAAGACAGCGGGAAGATGGCCAAACTGCAATGCGCCGATCAGTAATCCAGGGACGATTTTGTCGCAAACGCCCAGACACAACACGGCATCGAACACGCCGTGCGAAAGCGCAATGGCGGTCGACTGAGCAATGATGTCGCGCGAAAACAGCGATAGCTCCATCCCCGGCTGACCCTGCGTTACGCCATCGCACATGGCAGGGACACCACCGGCAAACTGCGCGGTGGCGCCGGCCTCTCTTGCGGCGTTCTTGATGAGCTCGGGAAAACGTGCCAGCGGCTGGTGCGCCGAGAGCATGTCGTTGTAGGCCGAGACAATGCCGATATTGGGTGCGCGAATTTCGCGCAAGACCAGCTTGTCGGATGCGGTTTCTGCAGCAAACGCATGGGCCAGGTTGGAACAGGAGATACGGCCACGCGCAGTGCCGGTTGCACGCGCCCGCTCCACACGGCGAAGGTAGGCTGCGCGTGTGAGCGCGCTGCGGGCTCGCACGACTTCGGTTAGTTCCGCAACGGTTCGGTGCAGCGCCATACGAACTCCTTCAATGCCAATGTTAGACAACATTTATGTATTGTAGAAAATCTACAGACTTTAGTCAATCGGGAATTTTAAGAAAAGGAACTGATGGATAGCAAATTACATATGTGTTGTTGTATTTTCATGAAATGTCGTTTCGCCTGAACTGGTCAAATATGTTGACAAACTACAAGAACAGGCGGGAGAATGCGTGATTCGGTAGCCGCTGGATTCCTGTACCTGGAGCAGTCATGCAGTCTTTATTCAATTGGGCATCGCTGTCGTTTCGCTGGACTCAAACATGCCCGGGATAAAGTCGGCCACTGGGCGCACGACAGCCAAAGGTGTAAGCAAGGACGCAGCGGCAGTTGGGTTAATGGACCGCATCGAAAGCCTGCTGGCCGAAATGCGGCCATCCGAACAGACAGTTGGCCGTTTCGTTCTGCGCCATCCCAATCTAGTGATCAGCCTTTCCTTTCCCGAAATTGCCGCGCGCACTGGTGTCAGTCAGCCTACTGTGGCGCGATTTTGTCTTGCGGCGGGTTTCAGCGGCTATCGTGATTTCAAACTGCGTCTCGCACAGAGCCTGGCCAATGGCATCCCCTTCGTGCACCACGATGTCAGCATGCAGGATTCGATGGCTGACGTAGGGGCCAAAGTGTTCAACCGCGGCATTTCTGCACTGGTGACGGTCCGCAATCATCTCGACCCGGGTGCGCTGGAGCGCGCCACGCGAATGCTTGCGTCAGCCACGCGGATTGAGTTCTATGGCCTTGGCAACTCTGGCATCGTTGCGATGGATGCGCAGCATAAGTTTTTTCGACTCGGCGTTCCGGTTGTTGCGTACTGCGACCCGCATGTGCACGCGATGTCAGCTTCACTGCTCGGCAAGGGAGATGTCGTCGTCGCCATTTCGGGAACAGGCCGGACACGCGAACTTATCCGTAGCGCGGAGATAGCCCGGGATGCTGGCGCCGCTGTGATTGCGATTACGGCAAGTGCCTCGCCGCTGGCGCGATTGGCGACCGTTGCGCTGTATGCCGATGTGCCAGAAGACCTCGATGTTTATGCGCCAATGACTTCGCGCATGGTTCACCTGGCAATGCTGGATGTCCTATCCGTGGGAGTGGCCGTGGCCCGAGGCCCGGCGCTCGCGAAACGTCTGAAGCGCGCCAAGGAGGTCATTTCGGAAAGAAGAATTGTAGTGGAGTGAGATGCTGCACCAATGGCGTTAACTCTCAATCTGGCGGTTCACGCGCGCATAGCCAGCCGAAGGGCCAGTCGGCTGACAAATGCATCCAGGTTTGACGGCCGTCCACGAAGCAGGCCACGTTCTAGCTAGCTTGGAAGCTAGCGCTCGATGTGGAGAGCGCGGCGCTGAGCGTCGATGGTGAGTCAGCGGGGCGTACGCTCATCATCCCTGGCAAACCGGATCTGTTCATCCGCGAACACGCGCCGGTCGTCATTGACGCGCCGGACGCTGATGACCTTATCGATGCTGCTGCGCGGTCTGGATATATCCAGCGGATGTTCCGGCCGGTACGCGGCGGTATATGGTCGGTGCCGTCTAAAGACATCACACTCGAGAGAGGGGGCTATCGAAATCCGGCGTGTCCATTGCTGGGCAAGCCGTTAGTGGAATCGCGACGGCTTCGGAAAACGCGGCGCGAAATTTATGCGCTGGGAAAGTCGATGACGTTGGTACATTGAACGCCTAAGACGACTTACGTGGCGCGCACTTTCAGCACGCCGCCCAAGGCCACCAATAAAATGCGGCTCTCCAATCGGATGGCCGTTTTTCGTTCTGCGATGGATATAGGCGACATTTGCCTGCCAACCTAGGGCCGCTGCGAATACTGTCAAGAAATTTTACAGCTTGCGTACAGGATTTGAATCTTGGAGCATTTAGATCCCGTAAGTCATTAATTTCAAAGAAAACTATTATCTCGGCCCGGGAATTGCTACTACATTGCTGATAACTAAACAATCTCCAAACATCGGACCCATAATAATTATGCAAATCATTCGTAAAGTTCTGACAGCGTGTTTGTTTTCGGCGCTGACGTACGTTCCCCTTGCTTCTGCCACCATTATCAACGGCAGCTTTGAAGCCAATACGCAAGGCAACGGTACTTGGAATATATATTCGAATCTTGTCGGTTGGACCGGCGGACCATACGGCATTGAGCTGCGCAACAACGTCGCCGGGCAGGCATACGATGGCGTCAACTACATTGAGCTCGACACCACACACAACAGTGCAGCCAGCCAAGTCATCGGTACCATTCTGGGCCAATCGTATCTGGTGGCATTTGCCTATTCGCCACGCACCGGTGTGACGTCCGGCTCTAACGGGATTGAGGTCTTCTGGAACAATGTTTCCCAAGGCATATTTACCGGCGCGGGCGGAAGTAACGGCAGCAACAACTGGTCGCTAATCAGCCTTAATGTCACCGGCGGCGCGCCAACTTCCTCACTCCGGTTTCAGGCGGTCGGCACTGACGATTCGTACGGTGGATCGCTAGATGCGGTTTCCGTCACGAGCGTACCTGAGCCGGGCACGTTGATGCTGTTGGGCATGGGGCTCTTGGGACTTGGTTTCGTACGCCGCAAGAAAGCCTGAGCAAACTGTTTGTCGTTTTACCGAAGACTGCTTTCACCGCACCTGAAAGCGTCCTGAAAGTTGCAAAGATGGGCCGCGTTGCAGAGGGAAAATCCTCGAACGCGGCCTTTTTTTGTCTGGAATTACAGCCCGTATAATTCGCGCGTCCCATTGGTTGTGCTCGTTCGAGCCCACTCCATTTTTCTGATAACTATCGGGAATAAGCGCGATTGTGCAAAGCTTGGCGGCAAAGTAACTCATCAGGAATACAATGATGGAACATTTTGCAGGGTACCCGGCTATCGAGCACAGCCGGGTCCGGAAACGACTTTATAAACTTGGCAAAATGATGAATTTAACCAGCCGATACGCTGACATCGAGACCTAAAACAGCGTTAGAAACTGATTGAATCCACTCAGCGACCGAGGCCATCCGAATGCCTAACGAAAAAATACAACCTGCCGCCAGAGAGCCCGTTTTTAAATTGACGCCACAAGACCGGGCGTTCATTGAGTCTCCGATATTCGCGGAGCAGACTCGACTGCTATATCGCTTTTCCGTCGTCGGCTATCTCGTCGAATTGATGGTCACATTTCTGCTCGGCGCAATTCTTTGGGAAGAAATGTCGCGGCCGGTAATGTTCGCCTGGTTTATCACCGCATTTACAGTGATGCTCGGTCGATACGGCCTTTACAAATTGTTCATTCGCAAAAATCCGGCGGCTGGGGACTTGGCCGCGTGGGAATGGCGTTTCGTGGCGGGCAGCATCGTTATTGCATTGCTGTGGGCGACAATGGGGACTGCATTGCTGCCACAAGGGCAAAATAACCAGATGCCTGTAATCATGCTGATTGCATTGATGACGACCGGCTCAGTGGCCTACTTTGCGCCCCACCGCACGCTTTGCGGCATCACCACGATGATTGCGCTCTTGCCAATGAGCGTGTTGCTCGTGCGATCTGGCGTGCGTACGACCATCTTGATTGGTGGCGCACTACTTATACTTACGCTACTACTTGTCGTGGTGCACACCAAGGTGCACCGTGCGCTAATGAATGCGCTTTCCGCGCGTTTTGATAATGTACTCATGGCCGTAAAGCTTGAAGAAGAAAAGAGCCGTGCCGAGACCGAGGCCTTGGTGGTGATTGGCGAAATGGCGCTGTCTGTTGCCCATAGCATTCGTAATCCGCTTGCCAATATTCGAAGCAGTGCAGAGCTCATCTTTGATGAGATCAACGACGAATCGAAATCTCATGTAAAGAACATCATCGACCAAACGGATCGCCTGAGCTATTGGGTGCGCGATCTGCTGGTGTTCTCGCGCTTGCCGGACGCCGGTGCCGAAAACGTCGATATGGTTGCGGTACTTCGCGAGTCAATCGGCAATTTTGCTGGTCGATTTTCACAGGCCGGTATTGCAGTTGATTGGATCGACGCTGAAGTCGGTGTCCCTCCGGTGATGGGCAACCGATCATTGCTGCTGCAGGCGTTCAACAGCATCATCGCCAACGCTGTCGAGGTCATGCCCAATGGCGGCAAACTTACTGTGCAGCATCAACTGGAAACTCCACAGGGCCGCGTAAAAGTGAGCATTGGGGATACAGGGCACGGTATGTCTGAAACACAACTGGAGCAGGCCTTCAAACCGTTTCACACCACCAAACCGCGCGGGTTGGGAATTGGCTTGACGCTCGTAAAGCGTACGTTGGAACGTTACAAGGGCAGCGTCCAGATCACCAGCCGTGAAAATGCCGGCACGCAGGTTGAACTCACGTTCGTTCTGGCAGGGTAGCGGCGTGTCGAAAAGTGTGTTGATCGTCGAAGACGACGAAATTCTGGCCAACAATATTCGCCTATATCTGGACCGGGATGGCTGGGAGGTTGCCGTCAGCTCATCGGCCGAAACGGCATTGACGATGCTGGAAACCTTGCGCCCTGATGTCGTCGTCACAGACTACATGCTGCCGGGCAAGAACGGGCTGGACCTCCTCCGAGAAGTCATTGCCATGGATTCCTATATCAAAGTGGTGATGGTCACTGGCGAAGGCAGCATTCAAGTCGCAGTGGATGCGATCCGGATGGGCGCGCATGACTATGTGGGCAAACCTGTTGTGTTGGCAGAGCTGAAGTTGCTGCTCGAGCGCGCGCTCGATGCGGTTCGCGTGGAAAAAACGTTGTCGTTTTATCGCAGCAATCAGGCGCGCGGCAGTGGCGTGGAGGCGTTGCTGGGCGAATCGCAACCGATCCGCCGAATGAAAGACACGATCTACCAAATCATTGAGACAGAATCCCGCATCGTCGATGGCGAACTGCCGACGGTGTTGATCACCGGTGAAACAGGCACGGGCAAGGAACTGGTCGCACGGGCGCTGCATTTCGACGGACTTCGACGCGAAGGACCATTTGTCGAGGTGAACTGCGCCTCTATCCCATACACCTTGATGGAGACAGAACTTTTTGGGCACGAGCGTGGTGCGTTCAGTGACGCCAAAGAGCGAAAAATGGGATTGGTCGAAGCGGCGGAAGGTGGCACGCTGTTTTTGGATGAGATCGGAGAAGTAGATTTTTCGATGCAAGCTAAATTGCTCAAATTGTTGGAAGAGCGGATGGTGCGGCGCATCGGCAGCGTGCGCGAGCGCAAGGTCAATGTGCGCATCGTCGCGGCCACCAATCAAGACCTGCAAAAAATGGTGACCGAAGGGCGGTTTCGCGCGGACCTGTATTTTCGATTGCGCATCATCACGCTACACATGCCGCCGCTGCGTGAGCGTGACAAAGACATATTGTTGCTGGCACGTTATTTCCTTAGCTTTTATGGGCGACGATACGGCAAGAAAGACCTTGAATTCGGTCAAGCAGCAGAGGCGATGCTTCTCAAACATACGTGGCCCGGTAACGTGCGAGAACTACGAAATGTGCTCGACCAGACGGTCCTGCTCGCGCGCGAACGGGTAATCCCAGCTGAAAGCCTTGCGATCTATGCGGCGCCGCAAATAGAGCGGGACGCAAGTCCGCCGCAGAGCAGTGTTGGCGTCGCTACGCAAAACCAAGGTGCGAAGCTTAGTGATGTTGAGCGCGAAATGGTTACGCAAGCGCTAGAACGTACCGACTGGAATGTATCGAAGGCCGCGCGCATTCTGGGATTGAGTCGCGACATGTTGCGGTCCCGAATGGAAAAATATAGTCTCACGCGCGCAGAAGAATAGCGCAGGAAGCGGTGAGAAGTTGTGTCTCCAAGACACAAAGATTGGGGATAAATCCCCACAATTGTGGGGATTTATCCCCGGCTAATCTGCGGGCTCAAAAATATCATGCCACCCCAAAAATTACGGCGGCCCCAAATAGTCATTTTGTTTCAACAATTTAGACACATTTTAAATCGAATTGGCCGTGTTGGTATGCTTCCTGCTGTATAACACCCGACTGGCAACGAATCTAGTGAGCATTGCCAGCGTAATTCGTAACACTCATGGAAGCAAAGTAAGGCGCGCTCCACCAAAAATAATAGCAGCAGATTCACTGATTGGAATTGGCTTCGGATTAATGATTTCGACTGCGTCATGTTTAGCGCTGGTCCAGCGCAGTCGAAATATTCTCCGCAGTGCCGACACCAGGAACGTGAGTAGATTTAGGGAGTTAATATGATTCGCATGTTTAGCCACCATTTCCAATTAAGCACGCTGCTACTCGCGGCGCTCAACGCGGTTTGCGTCGGTCTTGTTGTTGTTTTCGGATACTTGCTTTTTTACCCTGCGATGGGCAACGCGGTGCTTCATTCGGGGTCCGGCGCTATCGCAATCGCACTCGGTATTTTTGCGCTTATCGCGCGCTTCTCGTTTAACCGCACCGCCTCCGCGATGATCAATCGGCGGGTGTTGATTTTGGGTGTTGGTCGGGATGCCGCCATGGTGAAAGATGCGCTCGATAAAGCGCGCGTTCGCGGTCTTTCCATCGTGGGTTTTTATCCGATTGATACCGAACAGCAAGTGGATGCGGCGTTGCCCGCAAACAAGATTTTGCCGCCATCGAAATCGATTGGCGAAATTGCCCGCCAGCACAACGTGAGCGAAATCGTACTCGCCACACGGGAACGTCGCGGCGGCACGCTGCCGTTGAC
>JANOQY010000425.1:0-14856 GCA_031414995.1 Betaproteobacteria bacterium | reverse complement strand
GCCAGCCTCGATGCACTATCGCACTCGCTGGAGGCAATCTGGAACGTGAACGCCAATCCGATTTCAGATACGCACGCCGTGTCTGCTGCGCGCGATGTGCTCGCGGTGTTGCCATCACTCATGAAGGATCTCAACAACCGGGTATTGCGGGCGCGCATGTCACTCGCGGCATTAAAAGCCGGGCTGGCGTTCTCCAATACCAAGACCGCACTCGCGCATTCGATTTCTTACGACATGACGTTGAACCACGGGCTTCCGCATGGCATTGCGTGTTCATTCACGTTACCGATGGTGCTTGGTCGCGCAATAGGCGCAGACCCGCAACGCGATGCGGTACTGGCACAGGTTTTTGACTGCCCGCTCAATGATGCGCCCGCAATGCTCGAGAAATTTCTCGATACCGTCGGGGTAAGTACTGATTTCGCGAGCTACGGTGTGGATAAGACCGAGGCCGACCTGATGATTCACAAAGCGCTAGACGGCGTGCGCGGCAAAAATTTTATCGGTGCGGCGGCACGCTAAGAAAGTGATTTTTCTTCCCTCTCCCGCTCACCGTTTCACCCACAGCCCCTTGTCGTTGCGGTAAACCCACTCGTTCGGCACGCGGCTAATCCAGCGTTTACCAAAAGCGGCGCGCAGATCCGACTCCCATTCCGGGCGGCCATTGGCGCGCGCGATTTCACGATAAAGCGTGGCGCGATCCTTGTTTTCTTCCAAGATCAACGCATCCAGCGTCAATAACACGTTAACGTTGATCAACGCTGCATCGCGTAGAGCCACATTGCCATCGTGTGTCAGACCGATCACGACCGATTCCAAATGTGGCTTTAGCAAACCAAATCGAGCGGCCATACTTTTTTTCAGCGTCAACACCGCAGGCGTATTCATCACAATATCGAGCTCGTTTTGCGTCGAGGCAGGTGTCGCACTACCCGCTTTCTCCATGCCGGGCCAGACATCGTCGATCAACCCATCGGCCGCTTTTTCAGCGGGCCTTAAATTGAAAAACAGCGTCGACGCGCAGCCAGCCACCGCAAGAACGCTTGCAAACACAGCACCGACAATGATGGACTTTGCTGCTTTCATTTCACTATGCTGGAAAAACGCCAGTTGAAAGATAACGATCGCCGCGATCACAAACAATTTGCACCACGACAGCGTTCTCGGTTTCTTTACCGATTCTAACTGCTGCCGCCAAGCCACCACCAGAAGAAATACCAGCGAAGATGCCCTCCTCGCGGGCCATGCGACGTGTCATCTCTTCGCTCTCAAGTTGCGTCACTTCAATAATGCGGTCAACGCGCGGACGCTCAAATATTTTTGGCAGATACTCCTCCGGCCATTTGCGTATGCCCGGAACGTTAGATCCATCGGCGGGCTGCACGCCGATAATCTGTATCGCAGGATTTTTCTCTTTCAGAAAACGCGATACGCCCATGATGGTGCCGGTCGTGCCCATGGTTGCGACAAAATGGGTAATTTTTCCGTCGGTGTCGCGCCAGATTTCCGGCCCCGTGGTCAGATAATGAGCAAGCGGGTTATCCGGGTTGGCAAACTGGTCCAGAATCATTCCGCCACGTTCGCGCTGAATTTCCTCGGCAGTATCGCGTGCGCCTTCCATGCCAATTTTTTGTGGTGTCAATATCAACTCCGCGCCAAACGCCCGCATGGTTTGGCGACGTTCAATACTCAAATGTTCCGGCATCACCAGCACCATCTTGTAGCCTTTGATGGCTGCTGCCATTGCCAATGCAATGCCAGTGTTGCCGCTCGTCGCTTCGATCAGGGTATCGCCGGGCTTGATATCGCCGCGTGCCTGCGCGCGTGAAATCATCGACACCGCCGGTCGATCTTTTACCGAGCCTGCGGGGTTATTTCCTTCCAGCTTCGAGAGAATGACATTGGACGCATGAACGCCATCGTGCGCTGGAATCCGCTGGAGCTTCACCAACGGGGTATTGCCGATACAAGATTCAATATTTAAATTCATATCAAAGAATTATCGTGATTGCAAAATGGCCGGAAAACTTGCGATGAAATCTTTCACGAAACCGCGCAAATAAGTCCCCCTGCGCGTCGCAAGTTTGGTGGTGCGCTCAGGAAAAATTTTACTGCCGTCAAGCGCAACCAAATCAACATCGCGCTCTGCATCCATCGCCACGCTGGCGATGATGCCGATGCCCATACCCTGCCGCACATAAGTCTTGATCACATCGGTGTCGATTGCGGTCAGCACAATATTGGTTTCGACACCGGCGGCAGCAAAAGTTTCATCCAGCGCCGAGCGACCGGTGAAGGCCGCGTCGTAAGTAATGATCGGGTACGCCGCAATTTTGGCCAGCGTTAAACGTTTCTCACTCGCGAGCGGATGATTTTTCGGCACTGCCACGCAGTGATACCAGCGATACAACGGTTGCGTAATAAGCTCGGGATAGCGATCCAGTGTTTCAGTTGCAATCGCGATATCGGCTTCGCCCGAAATAACACGCTCCGCCAATTCGCGCGGGTTGCCCTGCTGGATCGACAAGCGCACGTCTGGATATTTTGCTGTGAAAGCCTTGATGGCAGGCGGCAAAATGTAGCGCGCCTGCATGTGCGTGGCGGCAATCGTCATCGTGCCCTCGCCAGCCTTTACATACTCCTGCCCGACACGCTTGATATTTTCCACCTCCGCCCACAGCCGTTCGGCAATCTCGAGCACGCTCACACCAGCGGGTGTCAGCGCCGTCAAACGTTTGCCCTGACGCACAAAAATTTCCACGCCGAGTTCACTCTCCAGTTCGCGCACCTGTCGCGACACGCCGGGCTGCGACGTGTGCAAGGCTTCCGCTGCCGCAGACAAGTTCAACTTGTGGCGGGCAATCTCACGGACGTAGCGAATCTGCTGGAGGTTCATGGGTGAACAATATGCCGATATAACAATATGCGATTGTTTGTAATTGTAAAGCCATTTTGGTTATTACGTGCTTTGTAAGCAATGCAATAGACAAAACACCAGCACTGGCGCGCCTTTCAAGGCATTTTATTGCCAGCAACCGCACCAGTGCTAGACTTCTCAAAAATACTAATGATTATGAGATTATTCGGTTGGCAATCTTCTCTAAAAAAACGCGAATCAGAAAGCTAGTCATGCTGCTTATCGATACCGCAATAAAGAAGTTCTACGCGCACACCGTTTTACAATTTTCCACTAGCAACGTATCCAGCAGGCGCACATCATGAGTAGCGTGCTGCCCATGCCGCCGGTGGTATCGCGGATGGATGACGACGCCTGGGATGACCTCCTCAATTACATCGAGGAGAAGCGCGTTATCCCGATCATCGGCCCTGAGCTGCTGAAGGTCGATACCGATGCCGGGCCGCGTTTGCTGTACGACTGGATCGCCGAAAAACTCGCCGCGAAACTCAACGTCGATACCGCGCGTTTGCCACAGCCGTACTCCCTCAACGATGTCGTCTGCTGGCATCTTTCCACACACGGGCGGCGCGAGGACACCTACACGCGCATGCGCACCATCCTGCGCGAAGCGACCTTCGCGCCACCGTTGGCATTGCGCCAGCTTGCACAAATCACCGACTTCGATCTTTTCGTCACCACCACGTTTGACTCTTATCTCGAACAAGCGATCAACGCTGAGCGCTTCAGTGGCGCCCAATCCACCGAAGTCATCGGCTATTCACCGAACCGCGTTGCCGATCTACCGACCGAGCGCGAAAATTTTCAGCGGCCAGTGGTCTATCACCTGCTGGGCCGCGTTTCGGCATCGCCCACGTACGTTATTTCGGATGAAGACACACTCGAGTTCGTTTGCGCACTGCAAAGCGAACACCTCACCCCGGAAAAATTATTCCACGAACTCGAATATAACCATCTGTTGCTGATCGGCAGCAATTTTTCGAATTGGCTGGTTCGCTTGTTTTTGCGCATGGCCAAACGGCGGCGCTTGTCCGACCCGCGCGATGTAGGCGAGGTGCTGGCTGATAATCATTCCGGCAGCGATGAGCGACTGATGGCGTTTTTGCAGCAGGTCAGCTTGCGCACCCGCGTGTACACTGGCGCAGAAGATTTCGTTGCGGAATTACACAAACGCTGGATGGCGCGCCACGGCGGCGGAAATGTCGTCGCACTCGATGCGCCGAAAAGATTCCTGCCACCCGAACTGGAAATGCCCGACAACGCCGTCTTCATCAGCTATGCGCGCGAAGATTTGCCTGCCGTGCACACCCTGAAAGCCGCACTCGATCAAGCTGGCATCAAGGTTTGGTTTGACATGGAACGTCTCGAAAGCGGCGATGATTACGACCGCAAGATTCAAAAGAATATTGCGCGCTGTTCGTACTTCATCCCGATTATTTCCGCCAGTACCGAGCGCAGGCTCGAAGGCTATTTCCGTCGCGAATGGAGTTATGCAATTGATCGGGCGAGAAACATTGCCGATGGCGCAGTGTTCATTTTGCCGATCTGTGTCGACGATACCAATGAGGGCAATGCGCAGGTGCCAGATAAGTTCAAGGCGGCGCATTTTACGAAGTTGGTTGGTGGCGCGGTGACCCCTGCCTTCATTGAACGGCTGAAGCTGCTGTTTTCGGGGAGGGCATGATGATGTCAAACACTACCCCCGAAACCACAATCAACACCGAACAACCATGGCTCGGCCTTGCTTCCTTCACCGAAGAAACGCGCCAATATTTCTACGGTCGCGAAGAAGAAGTGGCCGAACTCGCCCGCCGCGTACAGCGCAAATTGCTCACGGTGCTGTTTGGCCAATCGGGCTTGGGGAAAACATCGATTCTCAATGCTGGTATCGTGCCGCGCCTGCGGCCCGAAGGCTACTGCCCGGTTTACGTGCGCATCGACTACGCGACTGATTCAGTATCGCCGTCGGACCAAATCAAGCAGGCAATTTTTCGCGCGACCGAATCCTCAGGCAAATGGACGCAGGCCGGCAGCGCCGTCGAAGGCGAATCGCTTTGGGAATTTTTACACCATCGTGATGATGCGCTGCTCGATAACCAAGGCAAGCCGATCATCCCACTCTTAATCTTCGACCAATTTGAAGAAATTTTCACCTTAGCGCAAGCCGACGACGGCGGTCGCAAACGCGCCGCCACTTTCATCGAAGACTTGGCCGATCTGGTCGAGAACCGTCCGCCGAAAGCACTCGAAGCCAAGCTTGAAACTGACGACTCCATCGTCGAGCGCTTCGATTTCGGTCGAGCGGACTATCGGATCCTGATCTCCTTGCGCGAGGATTATCTGGCGCATCTGGAAGGCGTGAAGACCGCCATGCCGTCGATCACGCAAAACCGCATGCGGCTCGCGCGCATGAATGGCCAGCAAGCGCTGGCAGCGGTGATGAAGCCGGGCGGCAAGTTGGTCTCGCAGGAGGTAGCCGAATCGATCGTGCGTTTTGTCGCCGGCGGATCGGAATTGCCGAACGCGGAAGTCGAACCATCGCTACTCTCTCTCATCTGCCGTGAACTGAACAACGCCCGCATCGCACAAGGCAAGAGCGAAATGTCGGTCGATCTGCTAGCTGGCTCGAACGAAACCATCCTTCATGAATTTTATGAGCGTGCGCTGGCTGATCAACCGGCTGCGGTGCGCAAGGTCATTGAAGATGATTTATTGACTGAATCCGGCTATCGCGAAAACCTCGCGGAAGAGCGCGTGCTGAAAGCCTTCACCATCGCTGGCGCCCAACCTGACGCGGCCTCCACACTCGCCACGCTGGTCAATCGCCGTCTGCTGCGCATCGAAGAGCGCCTCGACGTCCGCCGCGTCGAACTCACCCACGACGTGTTGTGTGGCGTCGTCAAAGCGAGTCGCGAAGAACGGCTGGAACGCGAAGCGCTGGCGGAAGCTGAAAAGAGTCTCGCAGCACAACGCGCACGCGCCGCCGCCACCAAAAAAGCCCTCGTGCGTGCGCGGCAAATCGCGGCCGGTTGCGCCGTACTCGCCATCGTAGCGGTCGGGGCGGGCTTGATGGCGTACCTCTCGGAAAAAGAAACGGCGAAGACGCGTGCCATCTCCGAAACCTCGCGCGCCGAATCGGAAAAGCTGGTGGTGTTTATCCTCGATGATTTTTACGAGGAAATGTCGCCGATTGGACGGCTTGACGTCATCGGTGGGCTAGCCAAAAAAGCGGTGGAGTACTACAAGCAATTGCCGCCGGAAGCCGAAACGCCAAACACCAAACGCAACAGCGCCCTGGCGCAGGCGCGGTATGCCCAGGTGCTTACGACGCAAGGTGCGGCCGAGCAAGCAAAAGGCTTGATTGCAACCGCCAAGAAAACCTTGAGTGACATGCGCACCGGCGGCGACACAAGTGATGACACCACCATCGCACTGGCGCGCGTAGCGGCCACCGAGGCATTGCTTACGAGCAATCGGGCTGACCACCCAGCGACCATCCAAGTCTGCAATGAGGCACTTGCGCTGCTGACGCCGATCAGTTCGCGACCCGATGTGTCAAGGGCGGCGGTGCGAGCCGAAGCGTCTCTTCGCTCAGGGCTCGGGTTTTCACTCTCGCGGAGTGGGTTGCAAGAAAAAGCCGCCGAGCAATTCGTCGCAGTGCGAAAGCTTTTCGCGGCGAGCGGTGCGCTCGAGCTCAGCGATCTGGTGGCCACGTCTGGCTACCTGTCGGCAAGCTGGCTCTATGGGGAGGCACTAACAAATCTACGCAAGCGAGACGAAGCGAGGCTGGTATTAAAAGAGATGCTGCCGCTGGCTGACCAGTTGCTGGCAAAGCGCCCCGGCCACCGCCCCGCGCTGCGCGCAAAGGGAACGGCGATCTCGCAGCTTGGTGAGCTCGAGATCAGGGATTTGCGGTTTTCTGAAGCGCAAACGCGCATGCGCGAGGCACTGCGCGTGCAGCAAGAATTAACCGCGCTTGATCCCGGCAGCTCCGGCTCTCAGAACAACCTGCGCGTTGTAAAAACGCAGCTTTGGCGATTGGCCTACGAGCTAGGGCGCGTCAACGAAGGTGCGGCCATCGCCCAAGCCGCACTGGTGATCGACAAGGCCGAGACAGTCAACGGCTTTGGTCTGCGCAACCTCGTGGATTGGCACGGCATCCTCGCGGGTGGCTTCGCCGAGTATGGACGGATGGGGGAGGGCCAAGCCGAGCTCGCCAAGGCCGAGAAGTACATGAAGTCGTTCCTGGCAGTGAACACCGCCAACGGGCCCAGCACGGCCCTACAAGCCGCTTTGGCGAACGTTCGTGCGCGGATAGATCTCCTGAACGACAAGCCTGACAATGTAGAAGCCGATCTGGCAAAGCATATTGCCGCGCGCTTAGGTCTACGCGCCGAGCTGGGCAAAGACGCGCCCACGGGGCAAGACGGCACGTTGGCCAGTTTGTACGAAACTACCGCAGACGCGCTGATGATGAAAGGCGATTACGCCAACGCGGCGGCCTTTGCGCAGAAGGAACTGCTGGAGTTGCAACGGGCGGGGGTGACGGAGGACGAGCTTTCGCTGGGCTTCCGGCGCACGCACAATGACGCGCGCGCACGCTTTGCCATCGCCCTTGCAAAGCACGGCAAACAATATGACGCCCAAAAGGTCATCGAACCCGCCGTTGCGTTCTACGCATTGCCTGCGGTGCAAAAAAGTGACGGCGTGTTGTTAAGAGCCGAGCGCGCCAACGTGCTTTATGCGGCGGCGCTGGCAAAACCTGAAAACAAAAAGGCGCTGCTGACGCAGGCAGCACAGTTGATGGATGGTCTGCCCGCAGAAATCAAGGCGAGTAGGCGTTTGGCGAAACTGCGTGCCGAGATTTCGGCGGAATTGAAAAGGTAATGTAAAGGGGAAAGTCGTTGACTGGCTGGCGTTTTCAGGCCTTTATGGCTGGAACTGCCCGTCAAATGGCCACTTGACCCGCTGGCGCACGATGTCATACTCTTACGCATCGTTGATCGATCAAATCGGAGTATGAAATGAGCGCCGTCGCCACACTATCGAGCAAGTTCCAGATCTCCATTCCAAAGTCTGTCCGCGAAGCCCAACACTGGGAGGCAGGACAGGAGTTTGTGTTTATCCCCAAAGGAAAAGGCGTGTTGATGATGCCCGTACCCGAGTTGAAAGAACTCGCAGGCATCGCCGAAGGCGCGCGTACCACCGGCTACCGCGACCGCAAGGACCGTTACTAATGGCGACGGCAGCCGTCGCGGCGTGTGTCGTCGACACCTCCGTCTGGATCGAATGGTTGGTCGGCAGCGCGCTCGGCAAACGATTGGCAAAGCATATTCCCGGAAAAACGGATTGCATCGTGCCGACGATCGTGCAGCTTGAGTTGGCGAAATGGCTCACGCGCGAAGTGTCCGAGGAAGAGTCGGACCGCGTCATCGCCTATACGCAAAAATGTGTGGTGGTGCCGCTCGACACCGAGCTCGCCCTGCTGGCAGCTGAATTACATCGCAGCCATAAGTTGGCCACCGCCGATGCAATCGTTTATGCCACCGCCCAAGAGCGAGGCGTACCGCTGCTCACCTGCGATGCGCATTTTGAAGGCTTGCCTGACGTAATATTATTTCCGAAATCTTAGTTGACTCACGCCATCTTCCTCTCCTACTCCTCCGACGATGTGGACGCCGCGCGCCGCATCTGCGACGCCCTGCGCGCGGCGGGATTGGAAGTGTGGTTCGATCAAAGCGAGCTGCGTGGGGGTGATGCGTGGGATGCGTCGATACGAAAGCAGATCAAGGAATGTTCGCTGTTCGTGCCGGTCATCTCGGCCAGCACCGATGCGCGGCCCGAAGGTTACTTCCGGCTTGAATGGAAACTCGCGGTAGATCGTTCGCATTTGATCGCGGACGATCAGCCGTTCTTTGTGCCGGTGATTCTCGGCAATACGCCGCCTCAGAAAACCGCAATCGATGTACTTTCCAAAAAAATGAGCGCACCTAGTGGCCGCCGCAAGTAGCTTGGTGCTGTTGGATTTGAACTACCCGCTGTTTCTGGAAAGTCTGTTCGCGCTCGAAAAGAACGACAAGGTTCAGCTTGCTGTTGTACTCACTAGGCAGTTCGAAAAAATCAGCAAACTCACATGGACAGACGTGCAGCGCGACCCTGGCCTGAAATGGGAAAAAATCGACCCGATTCCCGTATCGCCGCAACGCCGTTTGCAAGGCGACACAAAGCGTGCTCTCTATAACACCCGTTTAACCCAGGCCAAGCGAGCGGTCGTCTTGCGAGAAGGGAATTACATGCGGTTTTTGACGCTACCCAAAGACCATGGTTCGACATATGCATAAATTCGTCACGAGACGTAGACGAATTGAGCTTTATTCAGCGCTATAATTAGCGCTTATTTTTAGCCGTCGGAGAACACGATGCAAACTCTAATGACCGATCTGACCATCAGCATGAGCGACTTCAAGAAAAATCCAGCGAAGGTCTTGCGCGAGGCCAATGCGCAACCGGTGGCCGTGCTCAACCACAACAAAACGGCGTTTTACATGGTTGATCCCGCACTGTTTGAAGCGCTGATTGATGAAGTCGAGGATGCGCAACTCATGCCGATGTTAAAGGCGCGTATTGCCAACGCTGCCAAAGGAAAATACGCCGAGGTCGATATTGACAGCATCTAACCGGCGGCCAGCGGCGGCAAGAAAACTGACCTATCGCTTGGCCTTTGAAGACCACGCGCGCGCCGAGTGGGACAAACTTGATGGCTCCGTCAAAGAGCCGCTGCGCCGTTTGCTCAAGAAGCGGCTCGAGTCCCCCCACGTGCCTAGCGCCGCATTACACGGCGAATTAGCCAACTGTTACAAAATCAAATTACTCAAACAGGGCTACCGCCTGATCTATCAAGTGATCGATCAACAACTCATTGTGCTGGTGATTTCAGTCGGCAAACGGGACAAAAACGCGGTCTATCAAGCCGCGATGAAACGACTCCAATCCCAAAAATGACCCAAGCCATATTCCTTTCCTACGCCTCGCAAGATGCCGACGCTGCACGGCGTATCTGCGATGCCCTTCGCGCTGCCGGGCTGGAGGTATGGTTCGATCAGTCTGAGCTGCGTGGTGGGGATGCGTGGGATGCCTCCATTCGCAAACAAATCAAAGAGTGCGCGTTGTTTGTGCCGATTATTTCCGACAACACGAACGCGCGTGAGGAAGGTTACTTTCGGTTGGAGTGGAAATTGGCGGTTGATCGTTCGCATTTGATGGCCGATAACAAGGCGTTTTTCTTTCCGGTAAATTTGGGGGACGTGATCGAGCCTCTCGCGTTGGTGCCGGAAAAGTTTCGGGAGCGGCAGTGGACGCGGTTGAACGACGATGAAATGGTCAAGGCATTCGCCGAGCGAATTGCGAAACTCGCCAATGGGGGCGGGTCTTCGAGCAGAAGTGCTTCAAACGGCACGCCAAATGGCGAGTTTGTTGCGCTGACCGCGTTACCTAAAACTGTCTCCCCGGCGCGGGCCGGGGCCCAATTTCAACCAGCGTCACGAGAGCAAACAAACTTGGATCCCGGCCTTCGCGGGGACGACAGCTTGAAGAGTGGCGCTGGTGGCGAACAGCGACCGTCGTCAAGCGCCACCCCATCCATCGCCGTTCTCGCCTTCGCCAACCGCAGCGCTAGCGCCGACGATGAATACTTCTCCGATGGCTTGGCCGATGAGCTCCTAAACGTACTCGCCAAAATCAAAGGCTTGCGCGTCGCTGCTCGTACCTCCGCCTTCTCCTTCAAGGGCAAACAAACCACGGTTCATGAGATCGGCCGCATCCTCAACGTTGCCACGGTCCTCGAAGGCAGCGTACGCAAATCCGGCAACCGCGTGCGCATCTCGGTGCAACTCATCAAAGTCGATGACGGCTTTCAGCTTTGGGGCGAGACCTACGACCGCACGCTTGATGACATCTTCGCCGTGCAAGACGACATCGCGCAGTCGGTGGTGAAAGAGCTGCGCAGCACGCTGCTCGGCGATAGCCCCGCGCAACCTGCAAAGCTCGCCGAGGAAATCGCACAAGCAACCACGACCCGCAGCGAAAACCCCGAAGCGCTGCGGCTATGTATGCAGGCCCGCTTCCTCAGGGAGAAGCGCACCGATACCGAGCTTCAGGCGGCCATTGCGCTGTATGAGCAAGCCATCACGCTCGACCCCACCTACGCGGCGGCCTACTCAGGGTTGGCACGCGCGTTGGACTTATTCGCCAGTTACGGCACTTACCAGGGCCGTGACCCGATGCCATTCTGGGCGCGGGCGAAGGAAGCGGCCAGAGCAGCGATTTCGCATGACCCCAGCAATGCGGATGCTTACCTATCCTTGGCACACCAGGCCGTTGACATCGACCGGAATATGGCGGAGGCGGATCGTTTGATCGCCAAGGCGTTTGAACTGAACCCCAATTCGGTAGAGGTGCATCGCTCACAATCGGGGCAGCATCTGAGGCGGCGGCGTTTCGAAGACATGCGTACCTGTCTGCTAAAGGCGCTGGCACTTGACCCACTCGCGATGATGACACGTGTGAATTTGACCCTGTGGGCCATCGCTCAACATCGATACGATGAAGCCCAACAGATGCTGAATGAACTCAAACAACTGAACCCGGGGTGGTGGGTGCTCGAACCCCACCTCGCACGACTCGAACAAATAAAGGGCAACCAGACCGCAGCAATCGAGCACATCGTCAAATGGCAGCAGTTGTGGGGCAATACGGAAGCAGCCGCTTTCACGCGTGCGGAACTCGATGCGGGCGGCTGGCAGGGTTATATGCGTGCCGCGATTGCTCTGCCTGCGAGGGCGAACATAGGGCGCGCCTATCTCGCGTACTGTCACCTCTTGCTGGGTGACAAGGACGCCGCGTTTGCGCTGTTGCATGAATCTGTTTCTGCACACGATGAAAGCATGTGGGTGATTGTGGCGGATCCGCGCTTTGAGCCGCTTTACGACGATCCGCGATATGCCGAACTCGTCAAACGCACGGGGTTTATGGAGGGCGTGGAATGACCCAAGCTATCAAGCTCCGCCAATTCGGATGTGATATCCTATGAGATGTCATGTAAAAAATACCATCCATGCGACTTGTACTCGACACATCGGTGATGATCGCGGCTTTTCGGAGCCGCAAGGGTGCCAGCAATAAGCTCTTGCAACTAGTCGCGTCCGGCGCATTCCGACCACTTGTCAGCACTGCGCTCTTTCTCGAATACGAGGCGGTATTGCTGCGTGCCGAACAGCGCATTGTGACTGGCATGAGCGAGGCCGATGTTGAAGGTGCGCTGGCTGCACTCGCGAGCGCGTGTGATCCAGTCGATGTGCACTTTCGTTGGCGGCCGCAGTTGAGTGATCCGGCTGATGAGTTTGTCTTGGAGGCGGCTGTTAACGGGCGAGCTGATGCGCTGGTTACGCACAACATTCGTGACTTTTCTGTCGCTGCCAAACGATTTGAATTACGCGTCACTACCCCGCAACAGTGTTTGAAGGAGATGTCTAAATGAGCAAAGCTTCCTACCCTCTGAAAATGCCGATTTCGGTGAAGACCGCTGCCGCACGACTGGCGAAGGCCGACGGTGTGTCGCTGAACCAATTCATCGCGGTTGCCGTAGCCGAAAAAGTCGGCGCGATTGAAACGGCAGATGAATTCCTGCGACTGCGCGCGGCGAAAGCCAAGCCTGCTGATCTGATGAAATTTCTGCGCCAAGCGCCCAACGTGAAACCGACCGAGAAAGACAGCATTTAGCGGCCCGCCATGACCCAAGCCATATTCCTTTCCTACGCATCGCAAGATGCCGACGCCGCGCGGCGCATCTGTGAGGCCCTACGCGCGGCTGGGCTGGAGGTGTGGTTCGATCAATCTGAATTGCGCGGTGGCGACGCGTGGGATGCGTCGATACGCAAGCAGATCAAGGAATGCGCGCTGTTCATCCCGATTATTTCTGACAACACGCAGCAACGCGAAGAAGGTTACTTTCGTCTTGAATGGAAACTCGCCGTCGATCGTTCGCACTTGATGGCCGATAACAAAGCGTTCTTTGTGCCGGTGATATTGGGTGATGTCACAGAACCGTCCGCGCTGGTGCCGGATAAATTTCGTGAGCGGCAGTGGTCGCGATTGAATGATGTCGCCGCGATTACCGATTTTGCTTTACGCGTGGCCAAACTCGTTACTGGAAGCGGGTCACAGGGCAAAAGTGCTCCGGACGCCTCGCCAGTGCTAGTGTCTGCCGCTGCTGTCGTGCCGGCCACGTTGGCGAAGAAAGACGACATGCCCTCCATCGCTGTTCTCGCCTTCGCCAACCGCAGCGCCAGCGCCGACGATGAATATTTTTCCGATGGCCTCGCGGACGAATTGCTCAACGTCTTGGCCAAGATCAAGGGCTTGCGCGTCGTAGCGCGCACGTCCTCGTTTGCTTTCAAGGGGAAGTCTGATGACATCGCCACCATCGGCGCGAAGCTGAATGTGGCGACGTTGCTGGAAGGTAGCGTGCGCAAGAGCGGCAACCGGGTGCGTATCTCGGTGCAGTTGGTGAAGGTGGCCGATAGTGCGCATCTTTGGAGCGAGACTTACGACCGCACGCTCGACGATATCTTTGCCGTGCAGGACGACATCGCGCAGGCGGTGGTGCAGGAGCTGCGTGCGACGTTGATGGGGAACATGCAGGGTGCGCAGGGCCCGCAAGGTGCCATTGACGCATCCGGTGTTCGCGCCGAAATTGCCAATGCGGCAAAGGGGCGCACGTCGAATGCAGAAGCGCATCGGCTGCTGATGCAATCGCGCTTTCTGATCAGTCGCGCGGGCGTGGAGGATTTGCAACACGGCGTCGATTACGCGCGGCAGGCGCTGGCAATCGACCCCGATTTCGCCATGGCCTGGACCTGGCTTTCGCGTGGGCTCACGTTCGCTGCTGCGTTGGGACAGGCCCCGGTGGTCGAAGCCAATGAAGAGGCGCGTGCGGCCGCACTCAAAGCCCTCGCACTGGCGCCGGACTTGGTGGATGCGCATGTCGCACTTATCTGGCACAAGAATTTTTATGAGTGGGACTGGCCAGGAGCTGAAGCGACGATCCAGCGCGCGCTGCAATTGGCACCTGACGATGCAGATGCGCTGGCGAGCGCATCGATGACCTACCATTCAATCGGTCAGAACGAACGTTCACTCACCTGCGGCATGCGATCCATCGACCTGGACCCCTTGAATCAGCGCAATTGGCGCGATGTGGGACAAACACTCGTCGCGATGGGCAGGCATGCGGACGCGGAAGCGGCGTTTCGCAAGATGCTGGAGTTTTCGCCCAATTCGGTCAATGTGCGCGCCCGCCTTGCCCTGTGTCTCGAACGCCAAGGCCGGCACGCCGAAGCCGTCGCCATGGCGGAAAGTGAATCTGCGGAATGGGCGCGCTGGAATTCGCTCGGCATCATTCATGCCTTGCAAGGCAATATCGCAGAGGCTGACAAAGCACTCACACCATTGATCGACACACTCCAACATCGTGCCGCCGTACAGATTGCCATGAACTACGCAGCGCGAAAGGACGCGCACAGTGCATTCGCGTGGCTCGAGCGCGCCTACGCGCAGCGCGATTCGGGCATGGCGTTCCTGAAATCCAACTGGATTTATGAAAGCCTGTACACCGATCCACGTTGGCCGCTGCTCCTGGAGAAAATGGGGCTCAACGGATAGCGCAGTCGTCCTGTGCCGAAGCGCGGTAGGATGGGCAAAGCGAAGCGTGCCCACGTAGGCCGCCGAACGTGGGCACGCTTCGCTTTGCCCACCCTTGTATCTTACGGCTTGTAGCGAATAGCTCCCGCTACACGAGGCGAAGACAAGCTTGTGCCCACCCTTATGGCATTGACCTTGGTTCGTAGATCAAGCCCTTCGCCTCACCTTCACGCCACCCAAGA
>JANOQY010000424.1:0-2000 GCA_031414995.1 Betaproteobacteria bacterium | reverse complement strand
TTGGGCTCAAGCAAGACTGGATGGCCGATAACCGGCGTGACGTCTTGCTTTCCACCGGCGCCGCGCTCGATTATCTGCAAAAACTTTACGGCATGTTCAACTCTTGGGAACTCGCGTTCGCGGCCTACAACTGCGGTGAAGGTTGCGTCGCACGCGCGATCGCAAAGAATGCAAAGCAGGGCCTGCCGACTGATTACCTGAGCCTGAATCTGCCGAACGAAACGCGCAGTTATGTGCCCAAACTGATCGCGGTAAAAAATATTGTGTTGTCGCCCGGCAGCTACGGCATTGAACTCGAAGCGGTGGAAAATCGTCCCTACTTCGCGAAGGTCGCGGCACCAGAAAAAATTGACACCCATCTCGCCGCGCGGCTGGCTGAAATGCCGGAAGATGAATTCGCCACCTTGAATCCTGCGTTCATCCGGCCCGTTGCTGCGTCAGGCACCGGCTATTTCCTTGTGCCCTTTGAAAAAGCGGAAACGTTTCGCGCCAACCTTGATCTCTATCGTTCGCTGAACGGCCCGATGGTGTCCTGGCAAACCGTGAACGCCAAACGCGGCGAGTCGATCGATGCCATCGCCAAACGTCACGGCATGACGGGCTCATATCTTCGCGCCACCAACGGCGCGCTCAAAGAAAAGAAAGGCAAGCTCACTCTCGCGGCGACCATCATGGTGCCGATGTCGGGCAAGGCAAAAGTCATCAGCGCGACGCTGGACCAGAAAACGGCGCTGAAGGCGGCGCAGCCTGTGCCAGCCGCTGCCGCACATGGAACTGCACCGACCGGCGTTGACACCGTGAATATTGCGGTACCTGTTCCTGCTGTCGTCGCTGTCGCTGCCCTCACGAAAGCCGACGAAACACTGTTGCCGCCAGACGCACACCGGGTGCAGCGTGGCGAAACACTATTCTCGATTTCCCAAAAATACGGCATAGCGATTGAGGAAATCAAAAGCTTCAATGCGATGAAAACAAACAGTGTGCAGATTGGCCAAAATATTTTCCTCAGCGCAAATGAGACAAACGCGACAATTGCTGCGGCACCTTCAAACGCGCCACAACTGGTGCGCGTGAGCACGTCGGCCAAACCTGTCCAACGCAAGCCATCCACTTACACCGTGCGTTCCGGTGATACGCTGTACGCGATTGCGATCAAGCACGCCATTGAACTCGATGATCTGATGCGCTGGAATAAACTCAGCGCCAAGTCCGTATTACAGCCGGGGAATAAGATTCGCGTGACGCTGTAGACTGGCGCATCAGCAATAAAATACGTAGAACGCGTATCCACGGGCATTTCAGGCACAAATCTCCCTGAATACCCCGCCAAATATAGAGTTTGATCTTTTTATCCTCAAATTTCCTCCAGTACAGCCCAAGAACTTCGTGCGCCGCCAATCACTCTATTGAACATGAATGCAAACAGCGCGCTAACCAGCAATCCTAAACTTGATGCCGCCCTGCGCGCCATGTCGAGCGAGCGCGAGGGTGCCGATCCGGTGCCGCAATTCATCGCGTTGATTGATGCCTTGCGACCACGCGATACAGAGGACCACGCGCTCGCAAATTCGCGCTTCATCGCACTTTGCGAAGCGATTGAATCTGACGAGGCCATGCGAATCGCGCTGCGTGGACGTTTGCTGGCATTGCTCAGCGGACGGCGGCAGGTGAGTTTTTTTTCCGATAGCGGCATTCTGCCGAACACCGGCTTTTTCTCCGAGCTGTGGCGGCGCATCGTGCAGCGTGTGTTACCCGCGATCACTGACACATCGTACTTGAAGGACTGCGTCAATCTGATTTTTCATCGGCGCGATGACTACGAATGGTTGGGCGCAATCACCAATGAACATAAGCTGCGGTTCTGGCAGGCGCTTCGCATGTCGGAAATGCGCGATGAAAAAGCGATGCTGGATTCGCTTGCGCAGATGCTCGATGCCAGCGATCATCTGGCGACGCGCATCGGTGCGATGGGGCTTGAGCCGGAGCTAGTGCGCCTTTAT
>JANOQY010000423.1:0-3363 GCA_031414995.1 Betaproteobacteria bacterium | reverse complement strand
GGCAAAAGTGTTGAGGGACAACGTCGCCAACGGAAAACTCGGCATGAAAACCGGTGAGGGATTTTTTCGCTGGACGCAGGAGTCAACCGCTGCCGAGCGCAAACGCTACGATGATCTGCTGCGCGCCGGACTAAAGTTACTGGCGGGTGAACTGGCGCAAATTAAGGCGCAGGGTAGAGAAAAATAATGAAACTCTAGCACTGGTGCGGTTTTCAGGGATTTTTTGCCCGTGAAAGCCCGCCAGTGCTAGACATTGTATTTTCCACCGATGAATCTCCGTCGGGAACCATCCACGCATGCTGTCGATAAGTCATCGCCTTGTGCGCCTACCCGTACGACTCGTACGTAGTCTGGTACACGTTTGACATCGAGAAAAACTGAATCGGCAGACACTTCGGCGGTAAAGTCGTGTTCGGGCTAGATCTTGCCAAACCAAGAGAGCACAGAAATGCGAAGTCTTTTACAAATAGCAGCATGCGTTGTTTGCGCATGGCTCAATACAATCGCGTTTGCGCAAACAGCGCCCAATATCGTCATTAGCCCAGCAGCAGCATCTTCGGCTGATACGGTCACGATGCGAATCGATCATGGCACGCCGCCATTTTGGGTAGCAGATTCTCATCGGGTCTCACAGGAAGGCAACCGAGTGCGGGTAACGCTCGGCAGAGTCATGAATGTCCTTTTGCCGGGCGTGAGACCTCCGTTTGTGCCTGGTTTCCAATACACCACCATCGAACTCGGTAAATTTCCGGCAGGTAGTTACACGGTAGATGTGTTCGGAGTATCAACGATCACTCAGTTGGAGACCCCAGTCGCCACTGGCATACCGCTCGTGGTGAGCGATGCCCGCACACTAAAGACCGCGCCATACGTCCAGATCAACTACGCCGACCACTGGTGGAATCCAGCCGAATCAGGTTGGGGACTGTTTATCTGGCACGACAAACTTGATCGCGTTCTCGCTGCATGGTTCACTTATGGCAGCGACAACAAGGCGGAGTGGTACACCATTCAGGCGGGAAGCTGGGTGAATCACAAACAGTACGATGGCCAGGTCATCAAGACGACTGGCCCATCGTTCGCGGCATTTGTCCCCGGCAGCGCAGTGCAATCGCAAGTTGTCGGATCGGCGAGCATCAATTTCACCGACGCAAATAACGGCGTGTTTACCTACACGCTAAGCGGAGTGACGCAATCAAGAAACATTACGCGCTTTAAGCCCTGAACTTAAGCGGTCTGCGGTTCATCTAGTGTCGTGACATTTCCTTCGCGCAATTGAGTAAACACAAGCATTGGCGAAGCACTAAGGCATGAAATGCTCTGAAAAGCTCGCCAGTGCTAGGGTTTGCTATTTTTATCCATCATGTGCCGCAAGCTGCTTCCGCGCCGACATTTCCGCAGGCACAAGCATAATCAAATCTGATTTATTTGCCCGCGACAAATATTTTCGCAGCAACTTGTAAATATCAGGATCGAATTCCGTCTCGCTCGCAACGCTCGATTCCATGAGCGCCCATAGCTCGTCCTCATCTTTGGCCGTGCCCAAGTGACACCAGCGATTGACGAGGTAAAGGCGCTCCCAGCCGTGGTCGGGATGCGTTTCCTTGATCGCAATCGGCCCAGCCCACGGCCACGCGGGGAAACGATGTTCGCTTAGCGCGTCAAGCAACCGCAGATTGTGCTGCGCCATACTTTCCTCGCCGACACAGGCACCGCGACAACGGTGAAGTTGCCGCGCGAAACAGGCACCCTCGGTTTGCTGCACGCCAAGCGCTTTCCAGCAAAGCGAATAGTCCGCCGCGAGACTCTGCAACAGCGCTTTGGCGCGAGGCTTGGCGGGAAATGGGCCGTACATCCCAGCGGTGTTGCCAGGGTCAAATTCGGCAAATGGCACCATCTCTGGCGATGCGGATAAATCGGTCAAGCGAATAAATACGATCTGCCGATTTTTTCGTAATCGGTGATTCCTCAGCGGCAGCGCCGACTTCACCAACTGCGCCTCGCGCAACAACGCGCCGAGTTCGCCTGCGGTTTCTTCGACGGCGATGCGGGTAATCTCGGTTGAGAGGCGCTGATCATTGGCGCTCCGGTAATCGCTGGAAAAGTGCGAACGCACGCGATCGCGCAGATTCACGCTCTTGCCAACGTAGATCGGCAGCGCGTTGACGCCGTAGAACAAATACACGCCGGGGCCTTCGGGCAGTTCGTCGAGCACACCGGGCGCCAACTGCGGCGGCAAACTCGGCATTTTCAGTAGCGCCCTGATTGCGTTATCAACGACATCGGCAGGGTTGCCACGGCACATCTTGTCGAGCGCCTGCCACGTGATGCGCGCGTCGCCCAGCGCGCGATGACGATCATCGGCATTTAGATGGTGGCGCGATATCAAGGCATCGAGATTGTGTTGCGGATATTCTGGATAAAGTCTGCGCGACAGCCGCACCGTGCAGAGCACATCGGCTGTGAACGGCGTCTCCATGCGTCGAAAAGCGTTTTTGATAAATCCATAATCAAAGCGCGCGTTATGCGCCACGAACAGACGGCCTTCTAGCCGCGCAAGCACCTCGCTTGCCAGTTTTTCAAAAGTAGGCGCACTTGCCACCATCGCGTCGGTGATGCCCGTAAGTGCTTGAATTTCCAGCGGGATGGTGCATTGCGGATTTATCAGGCTTTGCCACTCTTCAATGACGACGCCGTTATCGACCAGCACGATGCCGATTTCGGTGATGCGGTCCCCGGTCGCGGTGATACCGGTTGTTTCCAGATCAACGATGGCAATTTTTGGAGGCAACATGGGTTTAAGGAGTGTAACGCGGTTGTAATATTTCTTTTATGTGTCGGCGGCACAACAGAATTGGTGGAAATGTCGCGTTGTGTTTGCCGTTATCTGCATTTTTTGCTAACGTCAAATATTGCCTCATCTGCCATTGTCGTCATTTTTAACCACGTATTTTTACCTTGGAGCTTCGCCATGAAAAGAAATATTCTCGCGGTGGCCTGCAACCCTCGCATCCTCGCGCAGGGCTTGACGTTTGGCTTAACAATGGCAGCGGCAATGTGCATGCCGTCGGCTTTTGCGCAAACTGCACCCGCGGACACAAAAACTTCCGGCAAGGTCGAGGGCAAACTTGACACTGTGACGGTGACCGCAGAGCGCCGTGCGGAAAATATCAATGACGTACCGAATTCAATTTCCACCCTGAGCGGCGAAAAGCTCGACATCATCAATTCCAGCGGGCAGGATGTGCGCGCCTTGGCTGGACGGGTACCGAGCCTGAACATCGAATCTTCCTTCGGTCGCGCGTTCCCCCGTTTTTACCTGCGCGGCTACGGCAATACCGATTTCCGTCTCAATGCTTCGCA
>JANOQY010000422.1:0-5011 GCA_031414995.1 Betaproteobacteria bacterium | reverse complement strand
GGGCTTTTCCTCTCCCGCTTCGGAATCGAGTAGCAACTTCGAAGTAAGGATGCCTTCGTTGCGCCCCCTGAAAATCGCCAGCGCGCGGTGCGAAGGGATGGTCTTCCAGGTCTCGGCATACGCAAAATAATCGGCAAACTTTTCACCCTTGTCGGCCTGGCCTTCGATCAGCTTTGATTCCACCACGCCGCGCTGAACCAGATATTCGCGCACCCGTCCGAGCAAACCAGCGTCCTCCGAGAAACGCTCCATCAGAATCTGCTTGGCCCCTTCCAGCGCCGCCTTGACGTCGGCCACCATGGTGTCCTTTTCGGCAGTCTTTGGCTCAAGAGAAACATATTTTTCGGCCTCCACTTCCGGCACCAGCATCGGGTCGGTCAACAATGCATCGGCCAGCGGCTCCAACCCGGCCTCCCTTGCGATCATCGCCTTGGTGCGACGCTTCTGTTTATAGGGCAAATATAAATCTTCCAGCGTGGTTTTGTCTTCAGCAGCGTGGATGCTGATCGTCAGCGCGTCGGTGAGCTTGCCTTGCAACTCAATGCTCTCCAGAATCGTTGTGCGCCGTTCTTCCAGTTCGCGCAGATAACGCAGCCGTTCTTCAAGTAAACGAAGTTGAATATCATCGAGTCCACCGGTTGCTTCTTTGCGATAGCGGGCGATGAAAGGCACTGTAGCGCCTTCATCAAGAAGGGCAATGGCGGAAGCGACTTGTGCGGGCTTGGCAGCAAGCTCTTTGCTTAGGCGTGATTCGATGGAGGCAAGCATGAAACTTTCTGTGGATGAAAAAGCAAAGCGCGAATTTTACGCCAATGGTGAGAGTAAGCGTGGCTGGTGTCCAAAGCACTGTTAGTATTGGTGCACGAGTTGTAGGTGCGTCGCGACACAGCAGTTGTGTGAATATTGCGCAGGGGGAACCACTTGAAACCAAAAGAAAAACAGAGACTATGAACGCACAGAATGCCGCGACACTGAAGGCTGCGGATATCCTCGCGGGCCGCATGCAATACCGCGCAGATCCGCTGGCCGATGCCACGATAGACTGCATCCTCGGCCCGTGGAATCATCTGCCGGAGACCGCCGCCGCTGCAAAATTATTGGCGACGGGTGCCGAATCAACGAAAACGCTGCTGGCTGCTCAGTGGCAGCCACAATGGCAAAAGCTTGCCAGCGTGAGCCGAACCTTCGAGCAGTGGTCGGACAACCGCAACGTCATTGGGTGGCGACCGAATCAAGGCCTGGCGCCCGAGATCGGTGCGCCGCTCACCAGCTACGTGAGTGAGGCGCATGGTTTGCCTGAATGGGCAGATCGCAGCAAGCTCGAACGCGCTGAGGCGCTGTTTATGGAATACGGTGCCCTGTCGGTGACGATCTTGTTTTGTTCCAGCCTGCCCGAGTGCTACGTGATCCCAGATCTCGCCGCCGTTTTGCACGCGACCGGGCAATTGGAAAAACACACTGAATACCGGATTCGCGCAACCGGCGCGATGATTTTTCCGGTGATGATGCGCGGCGGGCTAACCGACCCTGATGGCGGTGGCGTCGCACAAATCTTGAAGGTGCGGCTGATTCACGCCACCATACGCAACCTGATACTGCGCGGTAGCCCCGAGACCGCGGTGTCAAACCTCGGTGCCAGCAAAAATAATCAGAACGAATCGGGAATGGGCGAAGTTCAATACGCCGAAGACGCCGGTATTGTGCCGCCATTGCCAGGGCTGGCAGCGACCAACGATATGCATCAGACCCTGTTTGCGCACGGATGGAAGACGGGCTTGGAGGGGTTGCCGTGCAATCAAGAGGAGCTTGCTTATACGTTGTTGACGTTCAGTTATGTCTTTTTGCGCAGCATGCGCAAGCTTGGGCTGCCACTATCTGTCGCTGATGAGGAGGCGTATCTGCACTCATGGAATGTCACGGGCCACATACTCGGCATTGAGCGCGAACTGATGGCCAATACGATGGCAGAGGCAGAGGTGTTGTTTGACGGCATGCAGGCACGGGGCCGCGCCGACCGGATCAAACGACCAGAGCCCACAGACCCGCGTCCTAAACTGGGGAATGCGCTGATGCAAAGTATGGCGCAGGTCATCCCGCTGCATGCAGTAAAGGCTTTCCCCACGCTATTGACGCGTTACCTTTGCGGCGCGGCCACATCGAAAGATCTGGGGCTGAATGGTCCGATGTCATGGTTTTCGCGCTTCTTGTTCACGGCCTGCATGTTTTTCGTGCGGGCGGTCGATTGGCTGGTGCGCCTCGTTTTTCCCGAGTTTTCCATCGCGCGCTTTATCACTCGCGTACTGGGATATCACTTTATGACCAAGCTATTGATGGATCAGACCCGACCACTCAAATTACCCGAGCACGTCAGAAACCGCGTCGATGACATGATCAGTCAGTGGGACAACGATCCCAAAGCACCCGGCTGGATGAATTCGCTGGAAGATCGTCTCACCGTCAAAGGAACCTGGAAAGGATCGACGTCGTAAACGTTTGTATGCTGCGGAAGTGTGCGCCACATGGTCCGCGCACGCGAATAACCTATACTCAAAAATGATTATCTAAACATGGTGACACGCTGATTCAATGCGCTGCTTTTTAAATTTGTGCCGTTTTTGGTCTGCATGTCGACTTTCGCTCAGCGCGCTGCTTGCAGCTATCAGCCTGACGAGTCTTGCCGCGCCATCACAGCCACCGCCGCCATTGGTGCTCAACGACCCGAAGGCAACGGTAGATGTGTGGCCCGCGATCTCAATATTGCGCGATCCTGAAGGCAAGCTGACGATAGATGATGTTTTGGCGGCACCCGAAAAATTTGCGGCGCCGCAATCGTCCCACGCCACGTTAGGTCTGCGCCAGAAGGTAGTTTGGTTGCGTGTGCCAGTGGTTGCGGGGGGCACGCGCGCCGCAACCCAAGCGCAAGCGACAACCAATGAGGCGAGCCAGCAATGGATACTGGATATTGATTACAACCTGCTCAATCGCGTCGATGTACATCTCGCGTCCAACGCGCAGGTGGTGCAGCACGCCGTGCTCGGCAATTCCCAGCCTGAAGCAGAGCGCCCCCTCCGCAGCCGTTCACATGCTGTGCCTTTGATATTGCAGCCAGGGGTGACTTACACGCTGCTTCTCCGTGTCGATACCGGCGGTTCGATGATTCTGCCGATAACGCTGAGCAATCCGTCCACTTTTCATCGTCGCGCCATTGCTGAACAAATGCTGCAGGGCCTGCTCATAAGTCTGGGGCTGTGCCTGATGGCCTACAGCCTGTTGCAGTGGGCGAGCCTGCGTGAAAATTTATACATCAAGTATGCGTTGCTCATTTTTGCCAGTGTGCTTTTTTCAGTGCATTTCTTTGGCATTGGCGAACTGTACGTGTGGACAGACAACGACTGGATTGAGAAACATCTTGCCGGCATCAGCGCGCTGATCGCCTCCTGCGGAACCGCGTTGTTCATCGAGGACGTGCTGGCGCAGGACATGGGCCGACGGCTGCGGCAGGCAACGAAAATCCTCGCGGGTCTGTTAGCGTTCGCGGCGTTCGCGCACGCGCTGGACTGGATCGACATTCACGGGGTTAGCGTCATCATGAGCACGCTTGGGTTGTTGCCTTCACTTCTCGGTGTTCCTGGTGCCATCACCCGCATGCGCCGCGGTGACAGCGTGGGCCTTTATTTTCTGCTGGCCTGGGTTGGCTATTTCGCGGCCAGCGCCGTCATGGTTGGTGTTGTGAAAGGTTACGTCGGCGTGACGTTCTGGACGATGCATGCGTTCCAAATCGGCGCGACTTTCGACATGCTTATCTTCATGCGTATCGCCACGCTACGCTCGACCGCGGTACACATGGCAGCCCAACGCGCCGCGCAGGAAAATGCGGCCCTGCACTCCCTCGCCCACACCGACCCCCTGACCGGCCTGCTCAACCGCCGTGGCTTGAACACCACGCTTACGTTGGCGCTGCACAATTGCGCGCCGGAAAAAATACTTGCCGTCTACATGCTCGATCTGGATCGCTTCAAGCTTGTGAACGACCAGTTTGGCCATAACGTCGGCGATGAGTTGCTGGAGATCGTCGCCAGTCGCTTACTTGCGACGATGCGCGCTGGTGATGGTATCGCGCGATTGGGCGGAGACGAGTTTGTGGTGACGGCCGGCGGCTTGCAAAGCGACGCACAGGCCACTGAGCTGGGCGTTAAATTGCTGACTGCATTGCAGGAACCTTTCGCACTCAGCCAGCACACCTGCAACGTCGGCGTGACCATCGGCTACGCGCTGGCACCAATCGATGGCCACCACGCCGAGACGCTACTCAAGCTGGCCGATGCGGCGATGTATGCGGGAAAGCAAAGCGGTAGAAACTGTATGCGGCGTGCGGTGACAGCGGGCGCTGCATAATTTAGTCACCCGCAAACTTGGTTGTGATGGCCTGCCGAAGCGCTGCTTGGACTTGTAAATATAGAAAACTCTAGCACCAGCGAGCTTCGCGGAGCGTTTGTGCCACATGAGCCGCGCCAGTGCTAGAGTTTGACTATTTTTCTGTTCGATTTCGCCGTCAAATACAGTCAACTTGCAGGCTTTGCAGGTAATGAAAACCGACGGCGCAGTCGTAGAATATAAAAAACAAAGTGGGGGGCGCATGATTACGTTAGTGCAGCAATATTTCAGCCGCTCGGCGGTACGCTTTCCCGATAAAGCGGGCGTCTGTTGCGACAACGATACCCTGACGTTTCGCGAGGTAGAAGAATTCACCAACGCTTTCGCCCGTGCGTTGCAGGCGGTTGGTGTCACGCGCGGCCAGTTCGTGCCGTTCTTCATGGAAAAAAGCGTACGCTCGATTTTATCGACGCTCAGCGTATTGAAGGCCGACTGTGCTTATGTGCCGGTCGATTTCAATTCGCCGGGACAAAGATTGAAATCTATTCTCACCGCCACTGATGCGACGGTGGTGATTGTCGATGACCAAAGCAAAATAGTGTTTGAGGAACTGGTGCCCGCTGGTGAGCGCCCGGTT
>JANOQY010000421.1:0-6793 GCA_031414995.1 Betaproteobacteria bacterium | reverse complement strand
AGATATGCTGGTGATTTCACTGGCGGAGGGCTCGCTGGCCGCAGGTGTGTTTACCCAGAATCGTTTTTGCGCAGCACCAATTTTGGTGTGTCGCGAACACTTGAAGCGCGGCGCTGACATTCGTGCGATGGTGATCAATACCGGCTGCGCCAACGCTGGTACCGGCGAGAGGGGATTTGCTGACGCCAAAACGACCTGTGATGCAGTCGCCAAGGCGTTAGGTTGCGCGCGTCATCAAGTGTTGCCGTTCTCCACCGGAGTCATCCTCGAACATTTGCCGATGGATAAAATCCAGGCTGGTGTTCCGCAATGCGTCGCCAATCTCACCTCCGCCGGCTGGTTCGATGCGGCGCACGCGATCATGACTACCGATACCGTGCCGAAAGCGGTTTCTCGACAGCTCGATATCGATGGCCACACCGTCACCATCACCGGCATTTCCAAAGGTGCGGGCATGATCGAGCCCAATATGGCGACCATGCTGGGTTTTATCGCGACCGATGCCGTCGTCGGCCCCGATGTGCTTGCCGACATGGTTAAAACTGCTGCGGCAGTATCGTTTAACGCCATCACCATCGACGGCGATACATCTACCAACGATTCCCTGATCTTGATCGCGACCGGCAAAGCAGGCAACCCGCCGATCAACGGCGAAGGCACGGCTGAATACGTGAAGCTACAACTCGCGGTGAATGATGTCGCGATTGCGCTTGCGCAGGCCATCGTGCGCGATGGTGAAGGCGCGACAAAATTCATGACCGTGAAAGTGCAGGGCGGCAAGAGCCACGCCGAATGCATGAAGATCGGTAAGGCGATTGCCAATTCGCCACTGGTGAAAACCGCATTTTTTGCCAGTGACCCGAATCTGGGCCGCATCCTCGCCGCCATTGGTTATGCCGGTGTGAACGATCTCGACACCGACCTCATCAAGCTTTATCTGGGTGCTGTGCTGGTGGCTGAAAACGGTGGACGTGCAGCCAGCTATCGCGAGGAATTGGGATCAGCGGTGATGAAGGAAAGTGAGATCCTTGTGCGGGTTGAGTTGGGTAGGGGTGCCGAATCAGCGACCGTGTGGACATGTGATTTCTCTTATGACTACGTGAAAATCAACGCGGATTATCGTTCGTGATGTTTGCAAAAGTGGATCGCGTGCTTGAGCGCGTTGAAGGACTGCTGGAACGCGTTGAGCAACATTTGCCTGCCGGCAACACGGCGCCGGATTGGAAACGTTTTATCGCCTATCGCTGGCGGCGTGAGCAGACGATGTTTGGGCGACGCGGATCGCTGGTCGGTGTTGCGCATCCGCACGTGATCCGCCTGAGTGACCTCAAGGATATCGACGACCAAAAAGCACGTATCGAGGCCAACACCCGCCAGTTCGTCATGGGTCGATCAGCCAATAATGTGCTCCTTACTGGCGCGCGCGGCACGGGCAAATCTTCGCTGGTGAAAGCATCACTGCAAGCGCTCGCGAAACAGGGTTTGCGATTGATCGAGGTGGATCGCGCCGATATGGTCGATCTCCCCGAGATCGCAGACCTCGTTGCAAGCAGGCCAGAGCGCTTCATTATTTTCAGTGACGATTTATCCTTTGAGGCCAACGACCCCGGCTATAAGGCGCTCAAGTCTGTGCTCGATGGTGGCATCTCCGCGACCAACGATAATTTACTCGTCTACGCGACCAGTAATCGCCGCCATCTTATGCCGGAAAAAATGAGTGAGAACCTCGAAACGAAACACACCGAGGACGGCGAAATTCATCCGGGCGAAACAACAGAGGAAAAAATTTCGCTCTCCGAACGGTTTGGCTTGTGGCTATCGTTTTATCCGTTTGATCAGCAGCAGTATCTCGATATTGCGACGCACTGGGTCGCGGTGTTGGCGGGCAAGCAGGCAGTTACGAATAACGAAATGATGCAGAAGGCCGCGTTGCTGTGGGCGTTAGAGCGTGGTTCGCGTAGTGGTCGCGTGGCCTACCAGTTCGCACGTGATTGGGCAGGCGCGCACAGCCCCGCACGGTCGAGGGTGAAGCCATCGCGGACGAAATGACACGGCAGATTACTGACGTCGCTGTCGCCGTCTTCATTAAAGCCGATGGCAGTTTTCTGCTCTCTTCACGTCCCGAAGGCAAACCATATCCCGGCTATTGGGAATTCCCAGGCGGCAAAATCGAGGCTGGAGAATCGGTATTGCAAGCGATGAAACGCGAACTGATGGAGGAGTTGAACGTCACCATCACACACGCAACGCCGTGGTTCACGTTCCTCATGCGCTACACGCACGCCCACGTGCGGCTGCATTGCTGGCGCGTGCATGCGTGGAAAGGCGAAATGCGCGGCATGGAGGCGCAGCAATTCGCGTGGCAGCGTCTAGAGGCGATCACGGCCGCACCGACGCTGCCTGGTTGCGTACCGATCTTTAAAGCGCTGGCGCTTCCCGACACTTACGCGATTACTAACGCGACGGAGTTGGGCGCTGCGCCTTATCTTTTGTTACTTGAACATGCGCTCGCTAATGGCCTGAAGTTGATTCAGGTGCGTGAAAAAAGAATGGCGACAATCGCGCTGAAGAACTTCGCGCGGGATGTAGTAATGCTCGCGCATGCGCACGATGCGAAGGTGCTTATCAACAGCGATATCGATCTGTTACGCGATGTCGGCGCCGATGGCGTGCATCTCAGCTCGAAGCAGCTTGCCACATGCACGGTGCGGCCGCAATTCGACTTGGTGGCTGCATCGACACACACACGTGCGGAAATCGAACGTGCCGGAGATTTGAGTCTGGACTTCGCTGTGCTCGGCGCGGTGAAGCAAACGCACAGCCATCCGGGTGAAACACCAATAGGATGGGAAAACTTTGCAGCACTCGTTACTGCTGCACCATTGCCTGTCTACGCAATCGGCGGCGTGTCGCGCAACGATCTTCAGTCGGCGATCGCGTGCGGTGCGCATGGTATCGCAATGCAGCGAGGCTTAAGTGGATAAAGATACTTAGAATGCCTATCCAAGCGGTTTTTTGAGGACAAATGCCCGGAAAGCTATACCAGGGTTGGCGCTCGACTGGCGCGCGTTGATCGTTCGTGTGTCTTCGGACAGATTCCGCGTGCCTGAAACAGACGTCTGAAATGTTTCTACCTTTGCTTTTCAGCCATTGCAGGCAATCCACTTGTCCTGCGCGAGCGTCGCTTTAGCCAGACTCGCAAACGCCAAACCGCCTTGACGCCTAAGTAGCCCGATACCGCACCACCGATCGCAAAAAACGCCATACCAAGCACAGTCGGCCAGCCGTAGTCCGCCAGCCATTTGAGCGAACCAGTGCCGTCCGACGCGACGGCAGCAATGGGCTCACCCAACATCAACACACCCAATTGGTAGGCCAGCCAAAGCCAAAAGCTGATCGTCAGGGGGTTTGTAACCATCGTCATGGCGGCGGCTACTGGAACGTTGGCTCGCCACCAGGTGCAATGGATTGTCGCGACCACAATTTGGCCCGCCGGAATGACAAACGCCCAAAATGTACCTATCGCCACGCCGCGCGCGACCGACTCATGTTGGAGCCGCCAAAGTTTCGGCTCCAGCAGCCTTTCGGCGACAGGTGTCAACCAAGCGTGTGCTACTAAAACTTCACGACTGGGCAGCGCCTCTCTAAGGCGAGCTGTCCAGTGCGGGCTGACCTGCATCATCGCGTCGCGCGTTTACGCATCATCGACAGCGCCACATGCATTACTGCGCCGACAGCCATGAGCAACAGGGCGCCAATTCCCCATAATGTCCAAGCCAGCGGTGTCAGCCACGTTGTCGCTGCTGGCAGCGCGCCCAGAGCAGATTCAACAACTGGCAAAAGAGTCGATACTGACGCCGTCAGCGCAAGCATCATGTCAGGCGGTACCCAGACACCAATCCAGGAGGGCAGCGCAAGGCTGTCGATCAGTTTTGATTGAGCTGCTAGCGATCCAGCTCCGGTCATCGACCAGACCGTGACCGAGTGCAGCAGCCAAACACACGTCGACCAAGCCGCGAGAAGTGCCAGAACCGCAAACCATGCAATTGCAAGAAACATAAGTCGTCAGAAGCCTCGTTATTAAGGAGAGGCGATCATGCGTGCCTGGAGTCGTGCTGAAAAGCAGGAAAAACCGCCGACACACTTCTGTTTTTACGAACTAAACAGGCATATTATTCAGTAAATACACGGTCATTTACCGTTAAACTCCTGCCAAGTTTGCGCGTCTGCGCTTTTGTCCGTGTCGTGAGTGGTGCAACCTTGGTTTGCGCCACTTTAATTTCAAAGGTTGAAATGGAAACAATTGCTCCCCTGTGGCTATGGGCCACATTCGTTGGCATCGTGTTGATCTCGCTGTTTATTGACTTTGTCGTGCTCAAGAAGCAGGGCTCACATGATATCGGTGTCAAGGAGGCACTCAACTGGTCGCTGATCTGGATAGGCCTGAGCTTTCTGTTTAATGGACTGTTCTGGTGGGCGGTAAGAGACTCCACCGGTTCGGTTGATTTGGCTAACACCAAGGCGCTCGAATTTTTGACGGGCTACTTGATTGAAAAATCTCTTGCAGTCGACAACATCTTTGTGTTCCTGATGATCTTTACCTACTTCGCCGTACCGACGCACTTTCAGAAGCGGGTGCTGATGATCGGCATCATCGGCGCGATTGTCCTGCGCACAATCATGATCCTTGTTGGAGGCTGGCTACTGGCCGAGTTCCACTGGGTGTTGTATCTATTCGGTGCATTCCTCATCCTGACCGGCGTGAAAATGTGGTGGGCTGCTGGCAAGGAGCCGAACCTGGATGACAACCCGGCCTTGAAACTCTTGCGTAAGCTCATACCGGTCAGCAAGAACTATGATGGAGAGAAATTCTGGACGATTGAAAACGGAAAGAGGATTGCAACGCCGCTGTTTATGGTGATCTGTTTGATTGCGCTCACTGACGTGATCTTTGCAGTTGACTCGATCCCGGCGATTTTCGCCATCACCAGCGACCCCTTCATTGTGCTGACCAGTAACGTATTCGCCATATTGGGTCTGCGTGCCATGTACTTTTTGCTGGCCGCCGTTGCCAATAAATTTCACTTGCTCAATTACGGGCTGGCAGTGATTCTGGTCTTCATCGGCACCAAGATGTGCTTGATCGACTTCTACAAAATACCGGTAGCCGTATCACTTGGCGTCGTTGTCGGCATATTGGCGGTAACCGTGTTTCTTAGCGTGCGCACAGCCAAGCCGGAGCCTGCGCGTTAGCGTCAGTTTCGCGTTGCTTGCAGTTACGTCTCGACCGACAAATGCTCGGTCAGCTGATGATCAGGTTCGTGAAAATGACTCTAACCAGTGAACTCATAATTGAGTCGGTTGCGTCGTAGACAGGAAACATGGCGTCGGGCGATGTCGAGAGGACGGCGTGTTTTTAGCTGATGGGCGCACGTCGTTGCCTGAATCGCGCGTTGCCGCTTATTCTGGCTTGCGAACACAAGCGCTTATTGCAGCAGCCGGTGCGCCACGAAGACGTACAAAGGAATCCCGACAAGGATGTTGAAGGGAAACGTCAGCCCCAGTGACATGCCGAAGTAGAGTGATGGATTGGCTTCCGGGATGGCATGACGAATGACGGCGGGAACCGCAATGTATGACGCACTGGCGGCGAGTACCATCAGCAGCGCGCCGTTTCCCGGCGGCAGGCCCAGCACAAAACAAAACAGCAGCGCAATACCAGCATGCGCCAGCGGCGCGCAGACCGCGTAGGCCAGTAGCCAGGGTGACTTGCCCCTGAGCTCACCCATGTTACGCGCGGCCAGCAAGCCCATGTCGAGCAGGAAAAACGCCAGCATGCCCTTGAACAGGTCAACGGCAAACGGCTGCATCGCCGCCTCGCCTTTCTCACCGGTCAGAATGCCGACAACCATCGCCCCGAGTAACAGGAGCTGAGCGCCATCGGTGAACGATTCATGCAAGATGCGTCCCATCGACACGCCACGGGTTGCCCCGGGTTTGGCTGCGTCGGTACTGCCACCCGCTGTAGCCATCGATGCGGCTGCTTCACGTTGCCGCACCAGATTTGCAAGGAGCACAGCCATGATGATCGCGGGCGATTCCATCAGCGCCATGGCCGCCGCCATGTGGCCACCGTAGTCCAGCCCTCGGCTGTCGAGGTACTGCACCGCGGTGATGAATGTCACCGCGCTGACCGATCCATAGGTGGCTGCAATTGCAGCAGCGTCATAGCCGTTCAGGAATCGCCGCAACAGCGAATAGCCCAGCGCAGGGACGATGATGGCCAACGCGATTGCGCACGTGAGGCTAAGCATGACTTCATTCGTGAGGCCTGACTGGGCCAGTGCGAAGCCGCCTTTTAGCCCTAGTGCCATCAATAGATAGAGGGCAAGGAAACGGGAGATCTGCGGTGGGATCTCCAGATTGGACTTGAGCGCGCCGGCGAGTATGCCGAAGACGAAGAAGAGGATTGCCGGGTCGAGGATGCTCTGCATTATTTACGCGCGCTGTCAGTGTGTTGCGCAGTCTACGCGATGTGGCAGTCCCTCAGACGGGACCAATCGTAAAAATCAGTGCGGCATCCAGCGCGGGCCGCGCAGCTGCCGCCGCTCGTGGTTCATCGAATTCATTCGGGATTCTTGAAATAGAACGTTCGGGATGCCTATACCCAGAGTACGACGACCGCGCCAGCCAGAATCGGGCCGTCATGCATGTTGTGGTCCTGCCGCTAAACGCCGAGACCCGCTGTTCGTGTTCGGCAACTGCCACTGCGCATATACCGTGGCCAGCATGT
>JANOQY010000420.1:0-7525 GCA_031414995.1 Betaproteobacteria bacterium | reverse complement strand
TTATTGACCCACGCGACAATCACACCCAGAACAAGCATGCCCATCGAGTCAAACACAATTTGCTGCGCGACGAGGTCAGACGGCACTGGCTGCACAGCAAAATAGATCAGGAACACAGGAATCGTCGATACGACCGCGATTGCTGCCCCGAAGCGCAACCCCTGCGTCATCACACCTTTTCCCTGCTCATGTCCGCGCCGGTAAATCCATGTGAGGCCGATGCCGATGAGCAAATGTGCCAACAACATAAAGCCAAAATAGCCTTGCGCTTGTGCTTCCGCACGATACAAGTTTGGTAGTCGTGCATAGTCGCCGCTCAGCGCCGTTGCATGGACAAGAAACCCCAGCATTAGCGATGCAAAGCCCATCACCAGCGATGAAACGATGAATTTTTTATTCATTGCCTTCTCCTCCGAGTGGATAGTACGGAAGAGTCTATTCCCCAATCGGGGCGGGACGCAATGCTGGCGTCCCGGCGGGGCCCATGCCTGAGTTAATGCCAGCCCGCTCAATGCCCGGCTTTGTCGCCCCAGAGTTCTTTCAGGCGGGCATCGCGTCCACAGCCTTGGCGATAAAAACGATAGCGCACCGGGTTTTTCAGGTAGTAATCCTGATGGTAATCCTCGGCTACATAAAACGCCGTGGCAGCGGTAATTTCGGACACGATGGCGCTCTTGAAAGGTTTACTCTTGTCCAGCGCAGCCTTGGATGCATTTGCCGCTTTCAGTTGCGCTTCGTCGTGATAAAAAATGCCACTGCGATACTGCGAGCCCACGTCGCAAAACTGCTGATTTTTCACGGTCGGATCGATGTTGTGCCAAAACACGTCGAGCAGCTTTTCATAGCTGATTTTGGCCGGATCATACTTGACCTGCACGACCTCTGTGTGCCCGGTCCAGCCGCTTGAGACTTCTTTGTAGGTGGGATCCTTCTTGGTGCCGCCGATGTAGCCGGATGTGGTTGAAATGACGCCATTTAGCGCATCAAAAGGGCCTTCCATGCACCAGAAACATCCGCCGGCGAAGGTGGCGACGGCGGTGCTTGCCGGTTTGGCCTTTACTGCCGGCGCGGCCGGTTGGGCCTGCACCAGCGCGGCACCCGACATGCCGAACACCGAGAGAACGATGAATCTGGATAAAGTCTTGAACACGGATGGTTCCTTTTAAATTGGTTGCTTAAGTATTACTCAGTCGGAATTGGCTACGCTGCCTTGCGTTTCATTTTCACATATCGCACAAACTACATACGTTGCATACGTTGGAAAGGTAACGACGGTTTCATCGATTATGCTACCAGTTGATTTGAGTTGATTTAAAGTCAACATTCTTCCAATTAAGGCCACGTAAACAATTCATGCGCAACTACCCATATCGTCTTGTCAATGTTTTCGCCGAATCCATTTTCGGCGGTAACCCGCTCTGCGTGTTTGAGTCCGGCGATGGCCTGACTGACGCCGAGATGCAGGCGTTGGCGCTGCAATTCAATCTCTCCGAAACCACGTTTATTTTTCCCACCGATTGCGCCACCGCAAAGGTAAGGATTTTCACGCCGACGTTCGAAATGGCCTTTGCCGGTCACCCGACACTGGGGTCCGCCCGAGTGGTGCGCGAATTGTTCAAGATGGGCGACGCCGTTTCGCTGGAAATGAAGGCGGGACTAATTCCTGTCAGCGCAGCGGGCGACGTGTGGACGCTGCGCGCAAACGCACCCACATTCCGCGAAGTCACTCTTTCACCCGCCGAATTGGCTGCCATTCTTGGATTGCAGCCAAACGATGTTCTGCCCGGGGCAGGCTGGGTCAATACCGGCTCCGAACAACTGATAGTTCCACTAACCTGTGCAGATGCGGTGCGACGCGCTGCACCGAAAGCCGATCTTCTGGCCACAATTGCGAGCGATGCCGGGCGATCAATGGCGTATGTATTTGCGCCCTACGGCGATGGCAAACTGCTGTCGCGTTTTTTCTTTCTGAAACATGGCGGCATCGTTGAAGACCCGGGTACGGGTTCCGCAACGGCCAACCTGGGCGGATGGTTCATCGAAAAAAACGCTGCACTGCCGCTTGAATACAACATCGATCAAGGCGAGGCAGTCAATCGTTCGTGCCGAATTGGATTGAGAGTCGATAAACGCAAACAGATTTTTGTCAGCGGGCGCGTGATCGAAATCGGGCGCGGCGCCATCACGTTGCCATAGCCCGGATACATGAAAGTACTTGAAACCGAACGCCTGAAGCTGCGCTGGTTAACGGCAGAAGATGCCCCCTTCATCCTCCAACTTCTGAATGACCCGGGATGGCTGCGCTTCATCGGGGACCGTGGTGTCAGGGACGTTGAACAGGCCCGCACATACCTGTTGAACGGACCGGTTGCCATGGTAGAGCACTTCGGCTTTGGCCTCTACCTGACGGAGCGCAAATCGGACGGCGTGCCTATGGGAATGTGCGGCCTGATCAAAAGAGAAGGCTTGGATGATGTCGATATAGGCTTTGCATTTCTCCCAGAATTTTGCGGTATCGGCTATGCGTTCGAAGCGGCGACGGCAGTAATGGCATATGGCAAAAGCACGTTTGGTCTCAAGCGAATTGTCGGCATTACGTCGCCGGAAAATATCAGTTCGATCAAACTACTTGAGAAAATCGGCTTGAAAGCCGAGCGCATGGTACGACTTCCCAAGATTGAGGAGGAAACAATGCTGTTTGCATGGGAGGCGTGAAACCATCGTCAATTTATCAAACTCAAGAACTGGCGCGGCTTTAGGGGCAATAACGCCTCAAAAGGCGCGCCAGTGCTAGTGTTTTTTCAAGCCATCACAAAGTGCGATTTACGCTACTTTCAATACGAGCTTCCCAAAATTTTCCCCCTTGAACAACTTCATCAAGGTTTCCGGAAACGTCTCCAATCCTTCCACGATGTGCTCCCGTGATTTCAGTTTGCCCTCACTCATCCATTGGCCCATCTGCGCAGCACCCTCTTTGTAACGAGGTGCGTAGTCGAAAACAACGATGCCTTCCATTCGTGCACGATTGACCAGCAGCGAAAGATAGTTTGACGGCCCTTTGACCGGCGCGGTGTTGTTGTATTGCGAAATCGCGCCGCAGATTACGATGCGTGCTTTCAGATTAATGCGGGTGAGCACAATATCGAGAATCTCACCGCCGACGTTATCAAAATAAATATCGATGCCGCCTGGGCAGGCATCTTTCAAGCCTTTGCGCACGTCCTGATTTTTGTAGTCAATGCAGGCGTCGAAGCCGAATTCATTGATAGCGTAGTCGCATTTCTCTTTGCCACCCGCGATACCGACTACCCTGAGCCCAAGGATTTTTGCGACCTGCCCGACGGTGGCGCCGACTGCGCCGGATGCACCCGATACCACCAGCGTCTCACCAGCCTTGGGTTGACCGGATTCGAGCAGGCCGAAATAAGCCGTCATGCCCGGCATACCGAGTACGTTCAGATACGCAGTGAGGGGTGCCAACGTTGGATCGACTTTAACCATGCCCTTGCCGTCTGAAACGGCATATTCCTGCACATTCAACATGCCGCTCACGGTGTCGCCCGCTTGAAACTTCGGATGCTTCGATGTGATCACAGTGCCAATGCCGCCAGCACGCATCACATCGCCCAACCCGACCGGCGCAATGTACGACCTCGCCTCATTCATCCAGCCGCGCATGGCGGGGTCCAGCGAGAGATAGAGCGTTTTGACGAGCAAGTGGCCATCGGCGATCTCGCCGACGGTTTCGGTATCGAACGCGAAGTCATCGCGCTTGGGCTCGCCGACGGGACGCTTCATGAGACGGAAGAGACGGTTTTGTAAAGGCGCGTTCATGGCGATTTCCATAGGCAAGCAAAAAAAACAAAGGCCGGTACGCCTCAATGGGGGTACCGGCCTTCAGGGTGAACGCAGTCGAACGACCTTGCGGGTTTCGACAACGTTTCGCCGAAGCGATTACTTCAAGTGCGCGGAGACGAGCTTGGTCATTTCAAACATCGAAACGACTTTCTTGCCGCCGAAAACGGCTTTGAGCTTCTCATCGGCATTGATCATGCGACGGTTGATGGCGTCTTGCAACTTGTTTTTCTTGATGTAGTCCCAGAGTTTCTTGGTGACTTCGGTACGTGGCTGTGGTGCAGCACCGATAACTGCGGCAAGAACAGAACTGATCGTCATCGGCTTCATGAAGGCTGCGTTTGGCTTGCGCTTCACGGCTGGCTTCTTCGGTGCGGCTTTCTTGGCGGCTGGCTTCTTGGCTGCTGGCTTTTTGGCTGCAGGCTTTTTCGCTGCTGGTTTCTTCGCTGCTGGTTTTTTAGCTGCGGGCTTTTTTGCGGCCGGTTTTTTGGCGGCGGGTTTCTTTGCGGCGGGTTTCTTTGCGGCCATGTAAATCCTCCAGGTTGTTTTCGAAATGACATTAACTTACGCGGGGACTCACATCAACTAGTGAAAGGTGAATCCGTACCACAGGAGCAAATATAACGCATTATTTACAAAAACGTGCAACCGCTCGTTGTATTCGTGCAACGTGTTTACGACGGGTAATTTTTCGCACGATTCTGTGGGAGCGACTATGATTGCAGATTTTTCGCGGTCGCCATGAATACCGACACCTTCATTAATGCCCTCGCCGCGCATATTCCCGTTGATCAAGAAGAAGAAAATCATCGCGACCAAATGATGCAGTTTGTTCTATCGCACGCGCACAATTGGTGGATGCGTGCAACTACTGAAGGTCACGTCACCGGCTCGGCATGGATACTCAATCACGCGCGCACGCATGCGCTGTTGCTGCACCATCAGAAGCTCAACCTCTGGGTGCAGCCGGGTGGCCATCTCGACAACACCGACGTCTCGCCCGCTGTAGGCGCAATGAGAGAAGCCATCGAGGAAACCGGCATTCCTCATTTGAACCTTGCGAGCGAAGCGCTGTTTGATGTCGACATCCACGCCATCCCCGCCCGCGCGGGCAAAATGGATATTGAACGAATTGAACCTGCGCACTTGCACTACGATGTGCGTTACCTCATCATTGCTTCAGACCATCGCGTGACGATTTCAGAAGAGTCACTTGATGCAAAATGGATGTTATTGGAAGAATTGGCGCTGCCTTCATGTGAACGCAGCATTGCCCGCATGGCCGAAAAATCACTTAGAAAAAAATCATGAAACTTGCCGATATCCGCACCGATTACAAACTGGCCTCACTCGACGTAACTGATGTCGCCACTTCCCCATTCACGCAATTCGACACCTGGTTTGCTGAGGCCATGCGCGCAGAACTCCCGGAACCGAATGCCATGACACTGGCAACTTGCGACGCGAGCGGTCACCCGTCGGCGCGCGTGGTGCTAATCAAAGGTGTGGATGATCGCGGCATGGTGTTTTTTACCAACTATCAAAGCCACAAGGGACAAGACCTCGCCGCCAATAACCGCGCCGCGCTATTATTTTTCTGGCCAGAGCTAGAGCGACAAATTCGCATTGAAGGTCGCGTGGAGACCGTTAGTGCCGCAGATTCGGATGCGTATTACCAAAGCCGCCCGGTATTGAGCCGCATCGGTGCATGGGCATCACCGCAAAGCCGGGTGCTGCCCTCGCGCACCGACCTCGAAGCGCGATTCGCCGCATTCGCAGCCGAACACGGCGAAAACCCGCCGCGTCCCGCGCACTGGGGCGGCTATCGCGTGGTGCCGAGCTTTTTCGAGTTCTGGCAGGGACGGCGCAGCCGTTTGCATGACCGCATTTGTTATCGGCTGACTGAAGGCAAGTGGAAACTGGAGAGGTTGGCGCCTTAGTTCCGGTAGTAATCCGGCAACGCCTGCAAATACTTCGGCAAGTTCGGGTTCTTCATCAGCCGCGACAAAAACTGCGGATCTTCATTCGTTGTCAGCGGGCTCAGTGTCGTTTTTTCGAGCGGCAATCCAAAGCGGCATTTCAGCATGCGTTTCGCATCTGCAGCTGTGATCGGGCCATCTAACTTGGCGAGTTCGCACCTTTCTAAATCTCTGTTCATTTGATCAATCGAGATTTTCTTCAAAACGTTGGCTGCGTCAAATTTGAGTGCATCCTGAAGGCGCACACGAATATCGGCAACAGTCAACAGCGGCAGGCCGATGCTCGCGCAGTTGGGTGCCATCGCTTTGATGCGTTGGTTCTTGTTTCGACTCTTGAATGTCGACGTGGTTTCGATGTCGTTCAATGCACCACGCGCGGCTTGCATCAATGCGTCGTCACCATAGAGCGGTTCACCACGCACAACGACCATCTGAATATTTTCCTCAATCGCAACGATGAGATTCCGGTAAGGGTCGGCGTTCTTGTCGTCCACGACGATCACGTCTGCGAGGTAGCCTTCGCTGATTTGCCCGAGTCGCTTGCCCCAATCCATTGCATCCGCAGGCTTTCGCGTCACCATCTCGACCAACTCACGATCACTAAATAAACCTTTGAGCGCGTGTTTGTTGACCAAGTCCGCAACTTTTAATTCGCCAAGACTTGATTTACTGCCAGACGGTGCCCAATCGGGTGCGAGGCTGATCGATAATCCCGCGCGCTTCGCAGCGGCAACGTTCGCTGTTTTGCCATAGAGCATGAAATTCGATAGCGGCGACCAGACCAGTTTCGCGCCGACCTTGGCCATTTCGATCAATTGCGCCTCAGTCAACCCGACGCCATGAATGGCGATCAATTCAGGCCCGAGCAATCCGCTATCTTTGATGCTGTTGAATTCGCCCGCCATGCGTGACGAGGTGCCTTCCGCCAGATGTACCACTAACGGCCCCTTCGCTTTTTCAGCTTGCATGTCCGTCCACGATTTGGCGCTATTGCCGATATCGACGCGGCTGGTCGCGACGCGCGCTTCCACCTTTGAAAATTCAATATTGCGGACCAGACATTCCTCACGCGCATGCACCATGCTCACGGAGGTGCCAAACAGCGACGGACTGCCGCCCGGCAGCTCCTGAAACTTCCCATACCTGCCCGGCGCAAGACCGCGATTGAGTGCACCACCACCTTGCGTGGTGGTCGTTCCACCTGCGAGCGCCTTGTATTCGCCATAACGGCCAATTTCCAGACCGAGATCAAAGTAATAAGCACGCGTCATCAGCTCTTGCGGGTAGGTGATGCGCTTGTTGTAAATGTCGTCGTACCAGCGCCACTCATAGCGATCAGCGTACTTCTTTTTGATCGGCATCAATGGATAGATGCCGTAATCGGGATGATTGTGCAGGTCGATCATGCCTGGATAAATTACGCCCTTGGTCTCGATCACGACCGCATCTTTGGCGGCTTCCGGAAGTGAATCACCCGCTTTGGCAATTGCCATAATCTTGCCGTTGGCGAGCCACACCTGCGCGTTTGGCAATACGTCACCCGCGTCGTTCATCGTGACCACTTTGCCTTTGATGATCAACCCGGTGTCTGGTTTCCATTGCGCGTGTGCAGTGCTGCACAGCGAAGCCGTCAGACACAATAGTGACAGCCAGTTTTTTATCTTCATCGATACTTCCTTTTTGCTAAAACT
>JANOQY010000419.1:0-33182 GCA_031414995.1 Betaproteobacteria bacterium | reverse complement strand
GTGGTTATTTGTCCCCGTACTTCATCAACAATCCGGACAAACAAGTCGCACTGCTGGAAGAGCCGTTCATCCTCTTGCACGACAAGAAGATTTCCAACATCCGTGACCTGCTGCCCGTACTGGAACAAGTCGCCAAAGCTGGCCGCCCGCTGTTGATCATCGCAGAAGATGTCGATGGCGAAGCACTCGCAACGTTGGTGGTGAATAACCTCCGCGGCATCCTCAAAACCACCGCTGTCAAGGCGCCAGGTTTTGGTGATCGTCGTAAAGCCATGCTCGAAGATATCGCCATCCTGACCGGCGGTACCGTGATCGCTGAAGAACTCGGCCTGAAACTCGAGAACGTCACCCTGAAGGATCTGGGCCGTGCCAAGAAGATTGAAGTTGGCAAGGAAAACACCACGATCATCGACGGTGCTGGCGACGAAGAAGCCATCAAGTCACGCGTTGCGACCGTTCGTAAACAAATCGATGACGCGACCAGCGACTACGACAAAGAAAAACTGCAAGAGCGCGTGGCCAAGCTGGCCGGCGGTGTTGCTGTTATCCGCGTCGGTGCTGCAACCGAAGTTGAGATGAAAGAAAAGAAAGCCCGCGTTGAAGATGCACTGCACGCAACCCGTGCCGCAGTTGAAGAGGGTATCGTTCCTGGCGGTGGTGTTGCATTCCTGCGCGCGCGTACCAACGCCGGCAAGATCAAAGGCGACAACGCTGAGCAGGATGCCGGTATCAAAATCATCCTGCGTGCTGTTGAAGAGCCGCTGCGCATGATCGCTCAAAACGCTGGTGACGAGCCATCCGTGGTTGTCAACAAAGTGGTTGAAGGCAAGGGCAACTTTGGCTACAACGCTGCCACTGGCGAGTACGGCGATTTGGTCGAACTCGGCGTGTTGGACCCAACCAAGGTGACGCGTTATGCGTTGCAAAACGCGGCTTCTGTTGCGTCGTTGATGCTGACGACCGATGCAATGGTTGCTGAAGCGCCAAAAGAGGAATCTGCTGGCGGTGGCATGGGCGGCGGCGGGATGGGTGGCATGGGCGGCATGGGCGGCATGGACATGTAAAAGACCTTCGCCTGAGGGCGCATCGCCGCGTTGCGATGAACCTCGTGTACAAACGCGTACACGTCGGCTCATCGCGCCTTGCGCTGCATCCCTCATGCTTGGTCTTCGCACCAATTTTTACAAAACAGAAAGCCGACTCGCGTCGGCTTTTTGTTTTAGTGCGGCTATAAAAACCCTGTCATTTCGAACCCGGTTTTATCGGTGAGAAATCTGCTGTTGCAATCCATCAAACCCTAGCATTGGCGGACTTCCCGGACTATAAATGCCCTGCAAACCGCACCAGTACTAGAGTTTCATCATGTTTTTCTCATGATCAAGCAGCCATTGCTTGCGCGCCAGACCGCCCCCGTATCCCGTGAGCGAACCGTCGCTGCCAATCACCCGATGGCATGGAATGATGATGCCGCGAAAGTTGTCGCCGTTTGCGCGCGCGACTGCCCGCACCGCTTTCGGCTGACCAATGCGCCTCGCGATTTCTGCGTATGAGCGCGTCTCACCCGTTGGAATTCTCAACAATTCATCCCACACTTGCCTTTGAAAATCGGTGCCGCGATGTGCAAAAGGTAGCGTGAATGTTTTGCGCGTGCCTGCAAAATATTCGTTGATCTCACGCGTCGCCTGATCGAGTACCGGATGCGATCCTGGCACGATCACGAACTTTGTCTTGGCGCGCAGCCGCACGATTTCGCGTTCAAGACCGCGGCGATCAACCCAGTCGAACACATACAATCCATCGTCATCTGCCAGCGCAAGAATCGCGCCCAAGGGCGACTCGATCCACTTGGCGAGAAGGCAGTGCACGCCGCTCGATTTCGATGGCGCGCTGCCGAAAAGTTTTCCAAATGCTTCGCGAAAACCACTAGAAGATTCAAATCCGTGATCCAGTTGTGTGTCCAGCACGTTGGTCCCCTTTCTGACAGCGGCAAGCGCTGAACCCATGCGCCGCGCCCGTTGATAAGCCTGAAATGACATCCCGAAATAACGTTGAAATTGCCGACGTGCCGTTGATGGATCGATCCCCATCTCCAGTAAATCGCGCTCCCGCAGAGGCTCTGAAAGATCCCGCTCAATGTGCTTAAGCAGTTTTTCGACAAGCGTCGGTACTTCGCCGGTGGTATGCATCGGTTTACAGCGCAGGCACGGCCGAAAGCCAGCGTGGAGGGCCTCAGTTTTGCCGGGGAAGAACTCCACGTTTTTCCGCAGCGGCTTGCGGGCCGAGCAGACGGGACGACAAAATATCCCGGTCGTCTTGATGCCGGCGAAGAATATTCCCTCGTAGGACGAATCGCGACTGTGCAGTGCGCGCCAGAATTCCTCCCCACGTTCTGTAAACCGTTGTTTATTCATGGCGTTGATTGTATGCGGAGGTTTGTCGCAATGCTGCCGATTTTCGGGCAGCAATTTATTCGCTGTGATTAAATATGTGCGGCTACATGCTCAGCAAAATCAACGTTTATCAGGCCAGATTACTTCCGTCATTTACGTCATTGCCGCCACTCACTCACGACACTCAGGAGACCACATGAAAAAAATCATTACCTTAGCCGCTGCACTGCTGATCGGTGCATCCGGCGCTGCCTTTGCCCAGAAACAGGAAGCACCGAAACCTGCCGCCGCACCAGCAGTCAAGCCAGCTGCCGCGCCAACCCCAGCTGCAGCACCAGCCGCTAAAGCTGATGCGAAAGCCGCCCCGGCAGCAGAAGCCAAAAAAGAGCCGATGGACATCAACACGGCATCGGAAAAGGACTTGGCTTCATTGCCCAAGATCGGCGAAGCCCGCGCCAAGGCCATCGTCAAAGGCCGTCCGTACAACGGCAAGGATGATCTGATCAACAAGAAAGTCATTCCTCAGGATGCATACGACGCGATCAAAGATTCAATCATCGCCAAGCAGGCCAAAGAAGCGAAGAAAGAAGAAATGAAAAAAGAAGCACCGAAAAAAGACGAAAAGAAGAAGTAATCACCTTTCGTTTTTTTCAAGTTTCATCAAACAGGGCAGCGTAGAGCTGCCCTGTTTTGTTTTATGCTCACTGCATGCGAATCCTCGTTGCCGAAGATGATCCTCTGCTTGCCGACGGCCTGATTCGTGCCCTGCGCGCCGCCGGATATGCAACCGATAGCGTGAGCGACGGCAATGCAGCGGACTCAGCGCTGCTGACCCAGCAGTTTGACTTGCTGATACTCGACATCGGCCTGCCGGGGCTGGATGGATTTCAGGTGCTCAAGCGTGCACGTGAACGCAAACTCGATGTGCCGGTATTGATCCTGACCGCGCTGGACGGCGTGGAAAATCGGGTGCGTGGGCTCGACCTGGGTGCCGATGATTATCTGGTGAAGCCTTTTGAATTGACGGAGCTGGAAGCGCGGGTTCGTGCGCTCACCCGACGTGCACGCGGCAATGCGGTAACGCTGATTACTCATGGCGATCTCATTTTCGATCCCACCCAACGTACCGCGTCAGTGCGTGACCAAACGCTGGATCTGTCGGCACGCGAGATTGCGTTGCTGGAGATTTTTCTGGCGCGTACCGGCCGCGTGGTGAACAAAGAACAGATCATTGATCTTCTCTGCCAGTGGGGTGAAGAAGTCAGCGCCAACGCGGTGGAAGTCTACGTTCATCGGCTGCGTAAAAAGCTCGAACCAGCCAATATTAAGCTAGCCACCCTTCGCGGGCTGGGCTATTGCCTGGAAAAGCCGGCCAATCGTGGCAACCCCTGACGTAACCGCAGTTACCGCACGCGGCTCATTGTTTGGCGAGATGCTCGATTGGATGCTCGCGCCGTTTCTGCTCCTGTGGCCGTTATCGGTCGGACTGACTTACCTGATCGGCATCTCGCTCGCCAACGACGCGCTTGATCGCAGCCTCGCGTCGAAAACGCGCGCCTTGGCCGAACAAACTGTCTGGAGCAAAGAAAAAAATGCGCTGAGACTCACGGCCGATCTGCGGACTTTGCTGGCCGACGACGATGCCGATACGCATTTCTATCGTATCGATAGCGTGTCGGGTGAATTTCTGCTCGGCGAACCCGAACTGCCAGCGTTGCCGTCTGACCAGTTACTCGATGATGGATTGGTCGCGTTTCGCACCGTGGATTTTCGTGAATCAACCTTACGCATTGCGGCACTGCGACGCATGCGTGCTGGCGGGCCGGGAGCGGGCTCAGAATCGGTCGTCGTGTACGTGGCTGAGAGCACTGAAAAACGCACCGCGTTGGCGCGTGAAATCATGAAGGGCATCGTTTTCCCGCAGCTATTGGTGGTGCCGTTGATGGTGTTTTTAATGTGGCTGGGATTGAAGCGCGGTGCTGCGCCGCTCGAACAACTGCGCGCCCAGGTCACGATGCGCAGCGCCGACGATGTGCGTCCCTTGCAAGCCCCCGATGCGCCAGAGGAAGTAGCACCACTCATCAACGCGTTCAACGACTTGCTCGCGCGGGTTGAGCATGAGGGCGCGGCGCAAAAACGCTTTATTGCCAACGCCGCGCATCAGCTTCGCACCCCGCTGGCGGGCATCAAAATGCAGACCGAGCTGGCGCTGCGAAGCGTTGATTCTGATGAAAGGACTGCTGCGTTGAACAAGATTGCAGCAGGTACCGCGCGGACCGCGCATTTGATCAGCCAGCTACTGGTGTTGGCACGCACCGAAGGGGCCGCTACTGATTCTCTGCCGTTTTCTGCGGTGGATTTTGGATTGATCGCACGCGATGTGGTTGCCGCCGCCTATCCGAACGCCAGCACCAAGCGGCTTGATCTGGGTTTTGATACGCCTGACGCGTCCTTGATCGTGCTCGGTCATGCCGATTTACTTCGCGAGCTGGTGAGCAATCTGGTCGATAACGCGATCCGCTACACCCCTGCCAATGGACACATCACCGTGCGGGTGCTGGATCGGGATGGACCAATATTGGAAGTCGAAGACGACGGCGTCGGGATTGCGGAGGCGGAACGTGAACTTGTGTTTGAGCGGTTTTACCGCGTAATTGGCGGCCATGAAGCTGGTTCCGGAATTGGTTTGGCAATCGTCAGGGAGATCGCCGTTCGACATGCGGCGACGGTATCGGTCACCACGCCGCCCGGTGGAGTCGGCAGTTTATTCACGGTCAGGTTTGCGCGCAACGGTTTCCCAGCCTAAACAAACGGCATCGTAAAAATAAATAAACTCCAGCACTGGTGCGGGTCTCAGGGTATTTTAGGCCTGAGAGCCGCACCAGTGCTGGAGTTTTAATTAAATCCGCGAAAATCTAGTCTTTGAAAATATCGCGCTTGTACGTTTCCGGTACGAAGAAGAAGCCGATAACGACCGTCATCAACGCAATGATCACCGGATACCACAACCCAAAGTAAATATCGCCGGTCGCAGCCACCATCGCAAACGCTGTTGCGGGTAACAAACCGCCGAACCAGCCGTTACCGATGTGGTACGGCAACGACAACCCGGAGTAGCGAATGCGCGTCGGGAAAAGCTCGACCAGTGCGGCTGCGATGGGACCATAGACGGCAGTCACGTAAAGCACCAAAAGGGTCAGGATGGCGATCAGCGTGAGCTTTTGCGCGTTGAAAATATCGAACATCTTGATAAAGTTCCACAATCCCTCTTTCGGCTCAATCGGAATCTTGACGATGGAAGTGTTGTTGGCACCAGGATAGCCCGCCTTTTGTAGTGCGTCGTTAACAGATTTGGTAAATGCCGCTGGCACCGCTTTGACTTCATCGCCCGTGAGCTTGGCGACATCAAACGATGAGATCTCGGTTTCGCCAATACGCACCTTGGTCAGGCTGCCCGCGGCACCCGTCTCGGTCGAATAAGTAGCCGAGCTGCGGGCCAGAAGGGCCTTGGTGACATCGCAGGAACTGGTGAACTTCGAGGTTCCGGTCGGGTTGAACTGGAACGAACACTGACCCGGGTCGGCAGTCACGACGATCTTGGTCTTTTGCTGCGCGGCGTAGAGCGCAGGATTGGCGGTCTTGGTCATCAATTCAAACAGCGGGAAGAATGTCAATGCTGCGATCAGGCAGCCGCCGAGGATGATTGGTTTGCGACCAATTTTGTCGGAGAGCCAGCCAAAGAACAAGAAGCCAACGGTTCCCACCGTCAACGACCACGCGATCAATACATTGGCCGTGAACTGATCCACGCGCAGGATGTTTTGCAGGTAGAACAGCGCGTAAAACTGACCCGTATACCAAACGACGGCTTGGCCCGCCACCATGCCTAGCAAGGCGAGCAAGGCGATCTTTCCATTGTTCCATTGGCCGAAAGCCTCTTTCAATGGCGCCTTCGACAGCGTGCCTTCATCCTTCATCTTCTGGAACGCAGGCGATTCTTTCATCTGCAACCGGATGTACAGCGAAATACCCAGCAACACGACCGAGCCGATGAACGGAATGCGCCATCCCCATGCGGCGAATGCGGTAACCTTCGCGCCGCTGGCCATCACTACTTCAGGATAGTTGGCGTTGACGTAGATCTGCGTGAACAGGATCACTACCAGCGAGAGCAGGAGCCCCAGCGTCGCGGTAGTCTGAATGAACGAGGTATAGAAACCGCGACGATGTTGCGGCGCATGCTCGGCCACGTAGATCGCCGCCCCACCGTACTCGCCACCTAGTGCCAGTCCCTGCGCCATGCGTAGTGCGATGAGTGCCACCGGTGCCAGCCAGCCGATTGCATCGTAGTTGGGCAGTATGCCGACCAGAAACGTCGAGATGCCCATGATGACAATGGTGATGAGGAAGGTGTACTTGCGGCCGATGAGATCGCCCAGGCGACCGAACACCAGCGCGCCGAACGGCCGCACCAGAAAGCCCGCAGCAAACGCCAGTAGCGCGAAAACGTTGCGCGTTGCTTCCGGATACTGGCTGAAAAACTGCGCACCGATGATGGCGGCAAGCGAGCCGTACAGGTAAAAGTCATACCATTCGAAAATGGTACCGGCCGACGACGCGAGGATAACTTTCTTTTCCTCACGGGTCATCGGTCGGCTGCGTTCAGCGGCACTCGGTGCCGTATGAATTGGTATTGCGGCCATGTTGAACTCCTCTTTAATTGTCTTAGCCAAGCACCTTTCTCTTTAAGCAAAAGCGCAAGAGAGTGGCGGCGTTGTACTAACCATGTGAAGAACAAGTCTGAAAAATACGTCCGCAAAAGAACGCGGTCCCAAGCTTGCAACACTGGTAGCAGATGGCAGAGTAAAGACCGAGACTTACGGCAGCCTTACATCGGTGCGCTGCACGAACACTGCACGAGGGCTTGTTACTTGAAGACGGACGCCCGCCTATTTCTTATTGTTCATTGTTTGCAATAATCGATACACCGGTAGTGTGAACGACACGATGATGAGCACCCGCGTCACGTGAGCGGCAGTGACCAGCGCGACGCCGAGTTGAAGCGTCCGCGCAGTGATCGACATTTCAGCAATTCCGCCGGGCGCGGTTGCCAAAATCATGCTCGGTACAAAAATGCCTGCTGCCGTCCCCAGCCCCCACGCCATGCCTGCTGATAGCAACATCATCAAGACGATACAGAGCACGATGACGCCCACGAAACGCGGTGCATCACTTAAAAACCGGCGCGAGAAACGTGTGCCCAGCGCGCATCCCAACAGCACCTGGCCGCAATTGGTCAACAGCCCCGACATCGACGAAAACTCCATTCCTGAAGCAGTGGCAAGAATGGTCGCGATCAAAGGCCCCATCATCCAGGGGTTGGGAAATCGGATCAGCGATGACACCACCCCGCCTGCGCACGCGATGCCGAAAAGCGACAACAATCCGGTCCATGAGAACGGGATCACCACAGGCCGGTAGACATCGCCGCCGTGTATATCGGCAATGGTCAGCAGAACGGGGATGGTGCACACCACCAACAAAATGCGCAGCGAATGTGCCACTGCAACCTTGTCCACCGCTGCGCCGAAACGCTCCCCAAGATGGGCCATCTCGGTCGCGCCACCGGGCACGCTTGCAAAGAAGGCGGTCGCATGATCGACACGTGTGAAGCGTGCCAACACAAGGCCGGCCGCATAGCCGATTAGGATCGCGCCGAACGCAGCCACCACCAACACCTCGGCGTTGCCCCACACCTCCTTCGCCACGGCAGGCGTGAAATAAAGCCCAAGTGTGACGGCGATGAGCAGTTGTCCCAACTCTCGCCCCAGTGGCGGTGAGGCCAGACGGGCACCGCTGAAATTGCAAATCGCCATGGCCACGAGCGGGCCGATCATCCACGGCAGCGGCGTTTTCAGCCAGGCGCAAAGCGCACCGCCGAAAGTGGAGACAAAAAGTCCCAAGATGATATTGCGATGGTTAGCCAAGGATTGGAATTGTGGAAGGTAGCCGCTATAATAACGGGCTTGCTACAGTGTGTTGCCTCGCAACGTGGATACGGCCTGGCGGTTGATTGTTATCGCGAGTGACGTTAAAGGCACCCTGCAGCGCGCAACTAGTATTAGTAAAATTGGCCTGGTAGCTCAGTTGGTAGAGCAGAGGACTGAAAATCCTTGTGTCGGTGGTTCAATTCCGCCCCAGGCCACCATATTTTTTAATGCATAGCGTGAGTGTAGTCGCTAACACGAATCACAAAAAGTGCAAATTCAGTACAGTAGAAGCTGAACGTAATCTTGGTGAAAAATGTTCGCTGATTTTCGATACTGTCTGTATCGTTATAGTTGGAAATAGCAAATTCCCTTTTACATTAGGCGGATTATGCAAATTTCGCACGAGTAGAGTGCATTAGTAGTTCGACACCCGCTCGGGTGTCACGTGGCCAGCTGAGGGAATCCCAACCGCGCGTGTTGCCAATAAGTACTTTTGGCAAGTGGACACCAACCCCGATTTGACGCGCATATCCAAATTAAGGATATGAAGCATGGCCCCGTCTTATTCAATTTCCATTTCATTAGTGCAATAATAATGACTTCCAAAACAACTTGCGGAGTCAGTTATGGCCAGGCCAGTGCGTGGAGCAGAAGTGTTAGAAATGGCGCAGGAAATAATCCGGCGGGCGACGTCCATCGATGAATTGAGGCAAGCCCAGGCGGTCGTGTTGCCACTAGCCTATGGTCTGAGTCTGGATGAGACCGCCCAAGCGATCGGCCAGTCAGTAACATGGACCTGTCGATTGCGTAACCGCTTTCTGTCTGGCGAAACCGTCGGCGATGGTCAGCGCCAGCGTGCCGGTGGGAGACGGCGGCAGAACTTGAGTGTTGAACGTGAGCGCGAAATCCTCACGCCGTTTCTGGCGCGGGCCGGCACCGGGGGCATCTTGGTGGTCCCGCAGATCAAGGCGGAGCTCGAAGGCGCTCTTGGCCGCAGCATGGCCCTGTCCTCGGTCTACAACCTGCTGCATCGGCATGGCTGGCGCAAACTTGCGCCGGACAAGCAACACCCGCAGAGTGATTCAGTGGCGCAGGCAGCGTGGAAAAAGACTCCCGAAAACGCTCGCCCAGTTGATTGTCGATTGGGGCAACGCTTCTCCAGCCAAGCTGATGTTTCAAGATGAAGCGCGCTTTGTACGCATTAACGATATCAGGCGATGCTGGGCGCCCTTTCCGATGCGTCCTCTGTGTCGGGGAATGCTGACCCACGAATATACCTATGCCTACGGCGCAGTTGATGTGGTGACTGGCGAGTTTGACCAACTGATCCTGCCTCACGTGAATACCGACTGTACACAGCTATTTCTCGACGAAATCGCGGCGCGACATCCGCAAAAATATCATCACCATGGTCATGGACGGCACTGGCTGGCATCGTAGCGCCACGCTCAAGACACCGACCAATATGTGCATACTCAGCTTGCCGCCATACGCACCTGAACTCAATCTGGTCGAACACATCTGGGATGAGTTGCGCGAAAAGTACTTCCATAACAGAGCATTCAACTCGATCGAGGTACTTGAAGATCAGCTCGCTGTCGGCCTCCTCGCGCTTGAACAAGACCGAAGTCGTGTCAAGTCCATTGTCGCATGGGATTGGATAATTAATGCACTATTGAATTAGAAATAAAATCAGGTGATATCGGGTTGGAGACAAACTTGCCAGTTTGCCTCCTGCCAAGACCACGCCTCGGTACAACAGTTTTTCACCGATCACCATTGCCGCACCATGCCAATTCGCGCCATCGGCAGGAGTCAGCTTAGCGTCCAAATGATTTTTCATCGCCTCGCGGAGGTCAAAAAACCTATCGCAACGACGCGCTATGTGTCTGCCTATTCGTGTGGTGGACAACCAAATGCGAGGAACCACTATTACAGGTGATTGAGGGAGTAAACTTGGTTGGGTGATTGCTCTTATTGAGTAACTTAGCCCGGTAAAAAACTTTGTGTCGGTGGTGCCATCCCGCCTCATACCACCGATGAATGTGCGGCTCTGCGCTAAGAAAGGAAGGCCGTTTTCATTTGATCGGGGCTTCCAAAGGAACTACGCTTCCGACAATTTCCAGATGCATGAATTTTGCTTGTCAAATCGCACGCGCGTTCGAAGTTCGCAACTGAGTAGTCAGGCCTCGATGCTTGATTTGTCGTACTGGGGGTGGGTCCGTCGGCCACTCAAACAAGCGCATTTTTTGAGAAGACCAAGTGACTTCTGCGAGAATGTCCGCGGTGAAGTTCGGCGTTGTCGCGGATTGGCAGCCGTCAGAAGTCTCCAACGCACTCGGAATTCCAACTCATGTAGCGACAATCAGAAAAATGAACACGACAGAAATATTCTTGATCGCCATGACGATCATATTCACTGTTCCCTACCTGGTTTGGCGATTGGGCCGGACTGACTATTACGCTCCTCTTGTTGTCATACAGATTTTGACCGGCATCCTGCTCGGTCCGGGGATCCTGGGAAAGGTCTTTCCGGACTACTACGCGTTTGTTTTTTCTCCACCTGTGGTTCAGTCACTCAACGGAATTGCCTGGTGGGCGGTAATGGTATTCGTCTGGATTGCGGGAATTGAACTCGACTTGAAGAAAACGTGGGTGCATCGGCGTGAGAGCGCCATCACGGCGGGGCTCGCTCTGGGGGCGCCGTTGTTGCTCGGATCGATTGCCGCCTCCGGGTTGCTGTTGAGCGAAGGCTGGATTGGCGCTCAAGCCACGCACTGGCAATTCATCCTCGGGATCGGCATGGCATGCGCCGTGACTGCGTTGCCGATCCTGATACTACTAATGGAAAAACTTGAGATCCTGCGCCAACCTATTGGGCAACGTATCCTCCGCTACGCGAGCCTTGACGATATCGCCATTTGGGGCGTACTGGCGCTTATCCTGGTGGACTGGCAGCGGATTGGCAAGCAGCTGGTTTTTTTGATCGCTTTTGGCGTTTGCAGCGTTGTATTTCGCCGGCTTATGGCGTGGTTGCCGGAACGAGATCGTTGGTACATCGGCTTAATTTGGCTATGCGTTTGCGCGTTCGGAGCCGATTGGGCGGGGCTGCACTTTATGGTCGGCGCATTTCTTGCCGGCGCCATTCTCGACGGCGAATGGTTCAACCAATCGCAGATGGATCAACTGCGGCATCACGTCCTGCTGTTGATAATGCCGGTGTTTTTTCTCAGCACGGGGCTGCGAACTAACTGGGCGGTCGGCGGCGAAGCGGTCTTCGTCGTGGCGGGCGTGTTACTAATTGCCTCCGTCGCCGGCAAACTTGTGGGCGTGCATTTTGCCGGCAAAGTTCTCAACTGGGCGCACGGCGAGGCCTCCGTCATCGGCTGGCTGCTGCAGACCAAGGCGTTGATCATGATCATCTTTGCAAATATCCTGCTGGACAAGGGCATTATCAGCAGCGAGGCCTTTACAGCGTTGCTGTTAATGGCAATTGCCAGCACGATGCTGACCGTTCCAGTTGTTGCCCCAAAACTGCAGCGGATGAAGGACATGATCAACAGATCTGCATAGATTGGCTCTGCCGTGCCATCGTCGTTGCGAAAAAGCCGACCGATGCTGGCCAGTAGACAGAAGGGGAAAAACAAATGCTGCAACGCGAATTCGGAGATTCGGGACTGACTGTCTCAGCCCTAGGTTTGGGCGCGGGACAAATCGGTGGAGAAGGGCTCGATGATTCGGTCGTGGGCGCGCTACAGATGCGGCTCTCGATTGCGGGTTCACACTGATCGATACTGCGCGCGGCTACGGCATTGAAGGTCACGTCGACTTGACCTACGGCTACATTATCGCTGGCGTCGAAGGGGCACGGTCCCGTTTACGAACGGATGTCCTCGACATCGTCCATTTGCATTCCTGCCCGCTTGAGACATTGAAGGTTGGCGACGTAATCGCGGCGCTGTCACATCTGCATGAGCAAGGCAAGATTCGAGCGGCCGCCTATTCTGGAGAGAACGCGGAGTTGTCCTGGGCCATAAAGAGCGGGCACTTCGGCAGTGTGGCGTGCTCAGTCAATCTGTTTGGCCAAGGGCCCTGCATTCCGCACTGCCAACCGCTGCTACAACGAGAATGGGCGTTATCGCCAAACGGCTGCTCGGCAATGCGCTATGGAGATACGCGCTCAGCCGGCGGGCGACTATTGCCAAACGTACTGGGAGCGGATGCAGACACTGGCTTTTAAAACGCACGGCATGCCATGTGACGAGTTTGCGCTGCGCTTTTGTGCCTACGCGCCAGGCGTGTGCAGTGCAATTGTGGGCACCGCCTCCGTTGCACATTTGCGCCACAATATCGCGCTGGTCGAGTCAGGTAGCTTGGCGCCCGACGCGATGGAGGGAATTGGCCAGCGTTATCGCCAAGTCGGCGAGCAATGGTCTTGGCTATGACCGCAACGCGATCGCCAACGCTGAAATGGCAACGGCCGACTTGCTGTGCGCCGCGGATATGACACGCGCCGGATTGGCCGGCTCCATGTGTGACTATCCGTTGAAGACCTATTGCGACGAAGTTATGCCACTGCATCGAATCGAGTACGCGGGCCGGTCGGATACGTGAGCGCGCCAAACGAGGTTTTGAACTACGTCAAGAACCACGACAACCAGACATTGTTCGATATCAACGTCTACAAATTGCCCTTGACCACATCTCGTGAGGACCGCGCAAGAGTGCAAATTCTGGGGCTGGCGATCAACGCATTCAGTCAGGGGATTGCGTATTTTCACGTTGGAGGTGCGTCGCTGGGCAGCAAGTCGCTGGATCGAAATAGCTTTGACTCCAGCGATTGGTTCAACCGAATCGACTGAAGCGGTGCGGACAACTACTTTGCGACAGGTGCACCGCCGAAAGCCGATAACGGTGGTGATTACGCGCTGATCAGGCTGCTGCTTGCAATTGGGGCGATCTAGCCAGCACCTGAACAGATTGCCTGAACAAGAAATGCATTCCTCGATCTGCTGAAGACTCGCGCAAGTATCCCGCTATTTCGACTGCCCACGAGCGCGGAAATTGTCTCGCGTCTGAAGTTTCACAATACTGGGGCCGGACAAGTTCCCACCGTTCTTATCGGACATCTGGATGGCCGTGGTTATGCCGGCGCTGGATTTCGCGAGTTGGTCTATCTGATTAATGTCGATAGGCTTTCGCACGAACTTCGCGTTGAAGCGTTGGCCGGCATGCCATTCAAATTGCACCCGGTGCGCACCAGCAAGGGAGCAGCGGACCAGAGGGTGACGCGCGATGCCCGATTCGATAAGGCGAGCGAAGTGTTTCGAGTGCCCGCGCGAAGTGCGACAGTGTTTGTGTTGAACGAAGACCGCGCACAGCAGGTGGGAATGTTGGGTACTTTCGCGTTGCCCCGCAAACCAGAAGTCGTCACCTACCTGCAGCCCTTTGCCGAGCGACACTTACCAATCCGCTCAACCCCGGGTATGGGGTCGTGATGACGGGTGTGCTGATCCTGCTGAGGTACTCAACATACCGGCCCTTGGCTTCGAAATGCTCGCGAAATCCGGACTCGGCAAAGAATTCGCCAAGCTTCGGTACGATGCCACCCGCAATGAACACGCCACCGCGCGCGCCGAGTGTGAGTGCGAGATTGCCGGCGACGCTGCCGAGGAGCGAGCAGAACGCTTCCATCGTGCGTTCGCAAAGTTTGTCGGCTCTGCTCGCGCCTAGCGTGCCGATTTCTTCCGATATCAGTTCCTGCGCTGCCGACATCCCTTCGACCTCCGCAACCGCATAGCGAAGCGTTGGCAGGCCAATGCCGGAGATCAATCTCTCGGCCGAGACGTGTTTGTGGACCTTCCCCGCGGCGCGCATCAATTCGATCTGATATGAAGTCGCGGCGGCGAGTGTTGCATGGCCCCCCTCACCGCATAGCGCTTGCCACGAACCGGGTTGCCCGCGAACCGGCAATACACCCGCGACGCCGAGCCCAGTCCCTGGACCTATGACCGCCATCGAATACTCTGGATCCGGCTGGGCGGTGCCGATGAGGCAGTAATCGTTGGCAGCGAGGTAGGGCAGTACCAATGCGATGGCCTCGAAATCGTTGAACACATCCACCTTTCGGACGCCAATATGGGCAGCAAATGCCGCGCGGTCAAAGGTCCAGTGGCTGTTAGTGACCTTAATCGGGCCGGGCGAGATAACGCTTGCAATGGCAACAGCCGCGCGAACAGGTCGGGTGCCATTGTGGAACTTCATGAGGTAAGCGAGCGCGGCATCGAGCGGTCGCGGGAAGTTTTCGCAAAGGAGCGTTTCCACTGCGGATAGCGACGCGCGAGCGTCAGCCACCCAGCCGAACCTCGCGTTGGTGCCGCCAATGTCGGCAACGAGGAGCGGGAATGTGTTTGACTCGCTCACAGAATTCAAAGCACCCTCTGAAAGCACGGAGCGAAATGCGCTCCTTGTGGCGTTGCCATGCAATAAGGCGCGTTTGTGGCCAAGTGCTGGTTTGACAATTCAGGTTCTTTCAAACTGGAAACTTCGACAATGTGCCAGTCGCGACATATTACAAATAGGATCGAAAAGGGAGCTATGCGTACCGGCGTTAGCTTTATCCGGATGGCAAAGCTGTAAAGTAGCAAAACTACACTAAAAAGTAAACTTCTTATTTGATATTTTTGAACGAATTCAGCGTTTTGCCATGGTGCGAAAAAGCAATATTTGCCAATGGCAATGCAACTTGCTGATCGTCGTTTTTGCGCCATTCGCCGTTAAAACTAAATGCAATTTACCTAGGCTATGAGCTCTCATTCGTTGCCATCGGCGCTGGCATCGATCGAAAAATGTAGTTAAACTACGTCAATTCCCGGACCGGTTAAAACCTGTATGTGGGGCTGTGCATGCTGGGTACTTTGAGAAAGACTCCAAATGGCTTTCAGTGACGGTGGCAGGCTGCTAGCAGACATCGGCAGCACATATGCCCGGTTCGCGCTGGAGATCGAACGCGGGAAATTTGAGCGCCTGTGCACGGTCAAGTGCGCCGATTATGCTGACTTCGGTAGCGCCCTACGCGGCTATGTTGAAACCGTCAAGGACGCCTCGGTGCGGCACGCAGCGGTCGCCATCGCGAATCCCGTCGAAGGCGACACAGTGCGCATGACCAACTACCACTGGCAATTTTCTATTGAGCAAACGCGTGTCGATTGCGGACTCGATACGCTGCTGATCGTCAACGACTACACGGCGCTGGCGATCGGTGTCCCGCACTTGGGCGAAAACCAACGTCGTCAGGTGGGCGGCGGGCGGCCACAAGCGCGCAGCGTGATCGGATTGCTGGGAGCAGGGAAGGGGCTTGGGGTTTCTGGCCTGATCCCTGCTGATGATGGTTGGATCTCGCTGGGTTCGCAGGGGGGCCACGTGAGCTTTTCGCCAGCCGACGAGCGGGAAATAGCCATTCTTGAATATACCTGGAAGCAGTTTGCGCACGTCTCTGCCGAGCGCCTGATTTCCGGCAATGGACTCGAACTGATTTATCGTGCGATCTGTCACATTGCAGGCAAATCCCCCCAGCCTCTTGCGGCGACGATGATAACGGCGCGAGGCCTGGAAGGGAAGGGAGAAGAATGTGCGCAGTCGTTGGAGATTTTCTGCGGCATTCTCGGCAACGTCGCAGCCAACCTCGCCGTGACGCTGGGAGCCTTCGGCGGAATCTACATCGGCGGCTCAATCGTGCCCCGGCTGGGCAAGTACTTTGATGCGTCGCCCTTCCGCCAGCGGTTCGAATCAAAAGGCCGTTTCGCGTCGTACGTCGCCAAAATTCCCACCTACGTCATTACTGCCGACAACGCCACGTTTGTCGGCGTCGCGGCGATCCTCGATGCGAAATTGCGCAAGCTCGGCACCGGGTCATCCATTCTCGAGCGCATCCGTCAGTCTCCAGCGGATTTATCGCCTGCTGAACGCCGTGTGGCCATCCTGGTGCTGTCACGCCCGCGCTCCATCCTCAACGACCCTATCGTGGAGATCGCCCGTGCGGCAGAAGTCAGCCAGCCGACAGTTGTTCGATTCTGTCGCACCGTGGGTTGCGAGGGGCTCTCGGATTTCAAATTGCGACTGGCATCCAGCCTCACCGGCACGATCCCGGTCACGCATATTCAGGTGACCAACGACGACTCGACCCTTGAGTTGGGTGACAAGGTGCTCGGCAACACCGCCAGCGCTATTCTGCAAATGCGTGACCAGCTCAACCACAAGACCATCGACCTGGCAATCCAGACGCTTATCAAGGCCAAGCGCATTGAATTTTTCGCCGTCGGCAACTACGGCATTGTGGCCGAGGATGCGCAGTACAAATTCCTGCGCTTCGGGCTTCCCACAAGCGCCTACACTGAACCAAGGCTGCAATTGATGGCTGCCAATGTGCTGACGCCGGAGGATGTGGTGGTGGTCGTGTCCAGCACAGGTCGGGTTACGGAATTGAACGCCGCAGTGGAAAAGGCACTTGAGCGTGGCGCCAAGGTCATCGCTATCACCGCCAACCAGTCCCCACTTGCCAAGCGTGCCACGGTGACTATCAATCTCGACCACTCCGAAGATGTGCTCACCCAAGTACCGATGATCAGTCGCGTACTGTATCTTCTGGTGATCGATATTCTTGCGGTGGGCGTCGCCATGCGCACTGAAGCGCACGACAGCCTGCTTTCTCAGAAGGGCGGAGTGGACGAGAAGGGCGCCAACAACCCATCAGTAGCGAGTAACCGCCTGGTTTCTCAAAGTCAGGAGTGAACTTTTTTGGTCGGCGGTCGCTGATATTTGATTTGATGTGCCAAACGCGATTGCAATGGAATCGGTCGCAAGTAACACCAGCTTTAGCAATGGGCGATTGAGCCGCCGCGAAGGATTGATGGCGGACTGTTTTTTTGGGAGAGCCTGCATCGTGAAGCCAGATGAAAAAGATACTCGTCTGGGAGAGTAAATACAATCGCTTGGTCGCCTGCATGGCGATGTAATCCGCGCCGCCAATGGCGAACTAATTTTTAACCGGATCGAGCACATTCGAAAGCTCGCTGTCGAGCTTCGGCGTGCGGAGGCACCCAGCGGCGTAAACGGGTTTGCAAAGCTTAAGACCCAGCTCGATCACGAGCTCGCCGGCCTCAGTATCGAACAGCCGCTCGACGTCGTGAGGGCTTTCAGTCACTTCGCGCTGCTTGCCAACATTGCCGAAGACCGACTTCAGAACCGCCGTGCCGCGCGCATCGAATGACCGGATCGAACCCGCAACTGGGCAGCCTCCAGCACGCGCTCGCGACGTTGGCGAGCCAGAATATTTGCGCCACTGAAATCCGCATCTGGTTGCGCGGCGCGCCGGTGAGCGTGGTGCTGACCGCACACCCAACGGAGGTGCAACGTAAATCCGTTCCCGACTGTGAATGCGATATCGCGAGAACAATGATGTACCTGGAGCGCGAAGATCTTTTGCCGGAGGAGCGAGAGGAGTCCGAAGGCAGTCTGCTAAGATCAGTGCTGCAGTTATGGCAAACGGCAATGCTGCGCTTGTCCCGCTTGCGGGTGATCGATGAAATTGAAAATGGACTGAGCTTCTATCGCTACATTTTCCTGTCAGAGTAGCCAAAAATCTACTGTGATATTGAGCGTGAACTCGGGGACAACGAGCGCGTGCCCACTTTTCTGCGGATGGGTTCCTGGATCGGTGGCGATCGCGATGGCAACCCCTTCGTCACGGCAGAATCGCTGGAAGGCGCGATGCGGCGGCAGTCGAATGTCGCGTTCGACAACCATATCTTCGAGGTACACCATCTGGGCGCCGAGTTGTCGACGTTGAGCCGGTTGGTGAAGCCGACAGCGGAGCTCATGGCGCTGGCACAAAAATCCGGCGACGCGTCCGCTCACCGCCAGGATGAACCCTGCAGGCAGGCGCTGGTCGGCGTGTATGCGCGGCTGGCGGCGACTATGACGTCGTTGGCGGGAGGCACGCGTATCCGACGACCCGAGGTGGTGCTTGAAGCGTGTGCAGTTCCGCAGGAATTTCGCCACGATCTCGATATTATCGCCGCCTCACCGGCAACGCACGCCAGTGGAGCCTTGGCTGCCAGGCGCCTCGCGCAATTGCGCTACGCCGTAGACATCTTCGGCTTTCATTTAGCCTCGGTCGACCTTCGCCAGAATTCCGACGTGCACGAAGTGGTGGTCGCAGAATTGCTTGCCAAAGCCAATGTATGTCCTGATTATTTGCGACTCGATGAGCCGGCGCGGGTTGCCTTGCTTTGTCAGGAGCGTGCCAACCCGCGTTCGCTGCGGATCAACCGAGAGCAATACAGTGAGGCCACCGACGGCGAGCTTGGGGTGTTTCAGGCAGCCGCCAGCATCAATGTCAGATTCGGCAGCGACGCCATCCCCAACGCGATTATCTCCAAGGCGCAGTCGGTCAGTGACCTGTTGGAGGTCGGGCTTCTGCTGAAAGAAACTGGCTCGCTGATATCGCGCACTGGCCGCCCGCAGCTGAAGATTTCGATCGTCCCCTTGTCTGAAACCATCACCGATCTACAGGCCGCGGTGCACATCATGCGGGCCGCATTTGCGTTGCCGCTGTATCGCGCGTGGCTCGATAGCCTTGATGGCTTGCAGGACATCATGCTCGGCTATTCTGATAGCAACAAGGACAGCGGTTAACTCACAGCCAACTGGGAACTCTGTTGCGCGCAGAAAGGGCTGGTCGATCTGGCCAGTGAGGCCGACGTGCGGCTACGCATGTTCCATGGCCACGCCAAAGTATTCCGACACTGTGCTCGGCCGCAGAAACTTCGAAACGCTGATCTCAGCGGCGATGCTGTCGAATTTTCCGGCAGCCGCCGGAATGGATCAGCCTCAGTGGTGGGAAGTGATGCATCAATTGTCGGCGAGCGCTTGCGCGAGCTAACGTGAACTGGTCTACGACACACCCGGATTTGTGGATTTCTTCCGAAGCGCTACACCCATCGGCGAAATTGCCGGACTCAATATTGGCAGCCGTCCTGCTTCGAGAAAGCCCTCTCAATTGATCGCCGACCTGCGAGCGATTCCCTGGGTGTTCAACTGGAGCCAATGCCGTTTGTCGATCCCGGGCTGGCACGGGTTTGGCAGCGCGGTGGAGCGCTGGGTCGATGCCGCGCCGGAGGGCCGCGAGTCTGCACTCGCAAGGCTGCGCGAGATGTACGCAAATTGGCCGTTCTTTCGCACGGTTCTGGCCAACATGGATATGTTGCTTGCCAAAACCGATCTTGCCATTGCCAGTCGCTACACCGATCTGGTGCCGGATCGCGAATTGTCCGAGCGTATTTTTTCTAATATCAAAAGCGAGTGGCAAGTTACGGTCGATATGCTGCGTGAAATCACCGCTACCACAGCGTTCCTCGCCGATAACCCTGCGTTGGCGAGAAGTATCCGCAATCGTTTCCCGTATCTCGACCCGCTAAACCATTTGCAGCTCGACTTGCTAAGGCGGTATCGGGCCGGGCAAACGGATGAAAGGACCAAGCGCGCGATTCATCTAACCATAAACGGCCTCGCCGCAGGGTTGAGGAATAATGGATGAGCGTGGACACACGATCCGCAAGTAACTTTAGCGCCAATAAACGGCATAATGCGTCTGGTTTGACTCGCTGAGGACCGGTGAAAGCCGAACCCGAACGACCTTGAATTCTTGCACCCAACAATGAAAATCAATAAGAACCCAAAGAAAACGCCATTGCACGATCGGAGCGCGCGCGGTACGAAGGTCACACTGGAAATGGTCGCATCCGCTTGCGGTGTATCTCCAAGCACCGTCTCGCGCATCCTGAATGGAACCGCGGTGGTCAGCCCAAGCAAACGCGAGGCAGTTGATCGCGCTATTGCGGCACTTGGCTTTACGCCAAACCCGGTCGCACGCGGCCTTGCGGGAGGGCGGACCCTGAGTGTAGGGGTTGTCACGCAGGCCATCGACAGCCCGTTCTATGGGCTTGCACTTCGTGGCATCGAGGAAGAACTCGGCAACGCTGGCTACAGTCCGCTGTTCGTCAGTGGGCACTGGAATGCCGATGAAGAAAAACGCTGCATCGACATACTGCTGTCGCGGCGGGTTGATGGCCTCATCATTCTGACCGGTCGCCTAAGTGACACCGCGTTGCGAAATATTTCGAAGTCTCTACCGGTCGTCGTCACCGGCCGCAGTTTGGCGGCACCGGGTCTGTATTCATTGGACTTCAACAATTTCCAAGGTGCGCAACTGGCGACCCACCACCTGCTGACCCTTGGACACCGCCGCATTGCGTTCATTGGTGGCGACCCCGCGCACCCCGATGCGAACGAGCGTCTGCGCGGTTATCGCAGCGCGCTGAAAGCGGCGAGGGTGCCATTCAACCCTGAAGTTGTTCTGCCGGGCGACTACCAGGAGAAAAGCGGACTTGAGGCGGTCGAACGACTTCTTGATAGCCGTGAACAGTTTACGGCAATCTTCGCTGCCAACGACCAAATGGCTTTTGGTGCGGCGCTCGCGTTGTATCGGCGCGGCCTGCGCGTACCGGACGATGTCTCGCTTGTCGGCTTTGATGACCTCGCAGGCGCGGTGCATTCAATACCGCCACTTACCAGCATTCATCAGGGACCTTCCGAACTCGGCCAGTTGGCGGCGGTCTCGTTGTTGCACCTGTTGGCCGGGCAAGTGCCGACGGAATGTCTTCCTGAACCGCGCTTGGTCATACGCAGCTCGACTCGGGCGCTACAGGCACCTTAAGTCGTCTGCTGTTTTCGCCGCGACGGTTCGGGCATCACATTTCTGCCACAGCGTAACTGCCGGGTCAAGTTCGAATCACTTGGCCCAGTGGATGGCGTCGAGGTCGATGCGGTTTTGCGCTGGGCCCGCAGCAGTCGCAGGGCGACCGGCAATGACGAACGGACTCGTGACACGCATCAGGTCGATGCGACTAAGCCCGACCTTCTCCTTGGCGGCGACATACCAGCGGATGGTGTCGATGGGAATCGACACGTCATGCCACGCCCCGTCGTTGACGTAACCAAATTCACCGCTGACCAAGGGCATGCTTGCCGCGAGGGCGCTACCCTCGGTTGCGCTGCCCACCTGAAACCCGATTTCCAGCGGGTTAGGGGTGGCGGTCTTGATGCGGAAGTTCAAGGTTCCGGCGGCAAACGCCGAAAGATCGTCGGCCTGATTTTTCGGAACAGGAAGGTTGATGTCCCACCCGTGATTCGCCGGGCGGGGAGAGATTTCGACGCCGTTGCCGACCTTGCTGCGACGGACGGAGGCACTTCCTTGGCGAATCTTCCAGGCGCCGAGCACGGGCCGCGCTTCGCCCAATGCCGCGGTGTCTGCAAGCAACGTGTAGCGCCGCGCCGAGACGACCGTACGGATGGCGATCGCTGTCACGTATGCGGCATCGGCCAGCGTGTAGTCGCCGGGCTCCCAAATGGCACGGGGATAGAGATGCTGCACCACCGGACGTGCCTGGCGCATGACGCTAAACAAGCCCCACTTATCATCACCTTCTTTCCAAGGCTCGTCGAAAGCCTCGAAATAGAAGATCGCTTGGGGGCCGTCGCGAGCCGCTCGCCAGGCGTTTAGCCGTTCGACGTACATTTTCTGATTCACAGGATGGGCACGGAAGGGTACTTTGGCAGGGTCAGCCTGCCAGCCCGTTTCGCCAATCACAATCGGCATTGCCTGCAAGCCAAGTACATCCATGTGTGTGCGCACAGCGTGGTACTCGAACTTCGCGCGGGCAATCGCGGCATCGACCATGGCGGCTGCGCGCTGTCCTGGTGGCACCGCCGCCTGTCGCCAGTCCCACAGATGGGGGCTGTAGACTGAGTCGAGCAGGGGGTATGTGTGCATCGCGACAAAATCGATACTTGCGAGGATCGGGGCGGGGTTCTGTTCGATGCCGGCATTCCTGGCGAAGAAGGCCCAGTTGTCGTCCGTGGTCACCGGTTGATCGACGGCCTGTCGCACAGTCTCAATAAAAACTTTCATCGCAACTGTATCAAAGCGATTGAAGGACCAGCTCACCATCGTCTCATTACCGACGCTGACCGCGACCACGATGTCCTTGTAGGTGTTCGCCAGTATGATGCCGCGAGATATCTCGGCATCGTTGTACACGCGATTGTCGCGGTGTACGTAGATGCCGAGCATCACCTTGATATCAAGCCTGTGTTCACGGATGACATCCAGGGTCAGCCGGGCAACCTTGTCCGAACTGTCGAACAAGCGTATCAAGGTGAAACCTCCGGCGAGCAGCAGGTCCAGGTCCTGCTTGATCATTGCGGCAGTGATGATCTCGTTGTCGCGGTCCGCGACATTTTTCGCGGTACGGAACGGGGAGTAAGACACCGCACTACGTGAACCAAAATCAGCCGGCAACGGCCGTAGCTTGGGTGCGATGGCGGTATCGGCGTATCCCGATGGCGCAGCCAAAGCCAGGCTGATGAACAATATCGCGCCCGCGCATTGCAACAAAAAGCGCTGGAGACGAATGGAAAACAGTGGATGGGATCTGCGCATCGTATACCTCTATGCGAACCGAACGGTGCGACTATTTACCGCGTTGGTAGACGCGCACATAGTCTATTTCCATTGCAACCGGAAAGATCTGTTCGTCGACCGCGCCGCCAAAGTGACCCCCGACGGCGATGTTAAGGATCAAGAACTGAGGCGTGTCAAACGGCCATTTTTCAGTTCCGCTGCGCAGATTTTTGTACTCGAAATGCATAAGGCCGTCGACGCCAAAGCGGATGCGATCTGCTGTCCAGTGCATCTGGTAGGTGTGGAAGGTATTGCATACATCCGGGATATTTACCGCGTCACCTGCGCCATTGGCACCGTGGCCGGCCGCTGTGTGTACCGTGCTGAACACGCGCCCCGGATCGCGGCCAACGTGCTCCATGATGTCGAGCTCGCCGCCGGCGGGCCATATGCCAGGTGTATTCAGCATCCAGATCGCGGGCCACGTTCCCTTGCCGCACGGCAGCTTCGCACGCACCTCGAAAAACCCGTAGGTCCAATCGCGTTTGCCCCGCGTGATCAGGCGGGATGAGGTGTATTTCTGACCGCCATGGTCTGGCGCCTGCGTCAACGACTCCTTGCGTGTTTGGATTGTCAGTCGGCCACCCTGGACAAACGCGTTTTCCTTGCGCGGTCCGGCGTAATACTGCAGTTCCTCGTTATACCAGCCGGCCTTGTTTCGTTCCGTATCGTATGCCCACTTGGTCGAATCCGGCAGGCCGTCTGTGTTGAACTCATCTGCCCAGACAAGACGATAGCCGGACGGCATTTGGAGTGCTGTTCGGTTTGCGCCGGGTGACGACGTCCCCATTGCCAATGTGCCGACGCTGGAAGCAGCAAGGCATCCAAACGTCACATACTGTTTGATCCAACGAGATCGCACTGTTGTCCGCGTCATGCGATTTTGCAACCAGTTGAATCAAAGCAGAGTGCCCATGCAGCATCCGGTTGCAGGCCGACAAGATCGCCTGCGCCAAGATGGGCATGGCCGACACCAGCCTTGGCATTCACTAGCTCGTCAAGGCCGTCGACGCGCAAGTGCACGATTGATACGTCACCAAGGTGCTCGGCCAGTTCGACCGTCGCGGCGACGCCCTCGCCGGCCGGGCGCAGCTGGAGATGTTCTGCGCGCAGGCCAATACGACTTACATTGGGACCGGCCGCCGGCGCAAGGCAATCCCACAGAGCACGGTGTGATGCAGAGGCAGCAGTTGCCGGGCGCGGGATCAGATTGATGCGCGGTGCACCAAGGAAGCACGCCACGAATTCGTTGGCAGGGTGGTTGTACAGATCGAGCGGAGCGCCGATTTGTTCGATGCGGCCCTTGTTGAATACAGCAATTCGGTCACCCATGGTCATCGCCTCTACTTGGTCGTGCGTGACATAAACCATCGTCGTGCCCAGTTCCTTGTGCAGGCGCGTAAGCTCGATACGCATATTTACCCGAAGTGCCGCGTCAAGGTTGGAGAGCGGTTCGTCGAACAAAAAGACTTTGGGCTTGCGGACGATGGCGCGCCCGATCGCCACGCGTTGACGCTGTCCGCCGGACAGTTCCTTCGGGTAGCGCCCCAACAGTTCGGAAATACGCAGTACTTCCGCCGCTCGTCCGACCTGTTGATCGCGCTGCGCGCGCGGCATGCCGGCCATGCGCAGCGAGAATCCCATATTATCAGCGACCGTCATATGGGGATACAACGCATAACTCTGGAACACCATGGCGGCGCCGCGGTCAGCGGGACGCACATCGTTTGCACGTTGCCCGTCGATCAGTAATTCACCAGAGGTGATTTCCTCCAGCCCGGCTACCATGCGCAACAGCGTCGATTTGCCGCACCCGGAGGGACCCACAAAGACAAGGAACTCGCCGTCATTCACGTCCAGATCAATGCCGGAAATTACCTCGACCGTGCCGTAGCGCTTGCTGACACCTTTCAGACTAACCTGGCCCATCTCACCCCACCTTTCTTGTGTCGCGCGTCGCGTGGCATTGGCGCAGAAATTCGCGGTACCAAATCGCGCTGGCTTTAAGCGTGCGCTGCTGCGTGGCGTAATCCACATGCACGATACCAAAACGCTTGGCGTAGCCACTCGACCACTCGAAATTATCCATCAGGCTCCACACCATATAGCCGGCCATCGGTACGCCTTCGCGCATCGCGCCGGCGACGGCCGCAATATGGGTCTGCAGGTATTCGATGCGGTCCGCATCGTGCACGCGTCCGTCGGTGATCAAGTCCTTGAACGCGCCGCCATTCTCGGTCACGTACACCGGCGGCAGCGTGTATTCGCGGTGCAGTGTCAGGAGCAGCTCGGTCAAACCATGCGGGTAGATCTCCCAGCCCATCTCGGTCATCACTGCACCGCTTTTCTTTAGATCGAAGGATCCATCCGCACTGGCCATGACGCGGAAGTAGTAGTTGACGCCCAAGTAGTCCATCGTTGTGGCGATGACAGCCATGTCGCCGGCCTTAACGATGGGCGCGTCGGCGCCGAGCGCGTCTAGCACTTCCTGCGGATAGGTTCCCTTGAACAGCGGGTCGGTGTACCAACGCCGACCGAACGCGTCGTCCAACCGAGCCTTCGCCAGATCGGCCGCCGATCTGGTGGCTGCCTGCGTGTGCGCGAGGTTGAGTACAATGCCGAGCCGCGCGGGACAGCCGTCCGCTCTGAGTGCTTGCAGCGCGAGGCCGTGGCTCAGCAGAAGGTGGTGCGAGACCTGGATCGCGGTCTTGCGGCTCTTGATGCCCGGCGCGAAGGTGCCATTCTCATGTCCAAGCATCGCGATCACCCAAGGCTCGTTGTGCGTCGTGATCGCGGCCAGCCGATCACCCAAACGGCGTTGCACGCCGCGTGCGTAATCGACAAAGCGATGAACGGTGTCACGATTCGGCCAGCCGCCCTTGTCCTGCAGCGCCTGCGGCAGGTCCCAGTGATTGAGCGTGAGATACGGCTGAATGCCGCGTGCAAGCAAGCCATCGACCATGCGGTCGTAGAACGCCAGACCTTTTTCATTCCATTCGCCGGCGCCCATTGGCTGCACGCGCGGCCATGAGACTGAGAAACGGTAGGCATCAACGCCCAACGCTGCAATCAGATCGAGATCGCTTTCGAGGCGGTGGTAATGGTCGCAGGCAACGTCGCCGTTACTTGCGTCGGCAATGGCGCCCGGCACGCGACAGAAGCGATCCCAAATGGATTCGCCCTTGCCATCGTCGGTTGCGGCACCTTCAATTTGAAACGAACTGGTGGCGACGCCCCAGATGAAGTCAGGCGGAAATTGGCGATATAGATCGGAGGGGATGGTCATCTTGTAATAAAAATTGTGATGCTATTTCACCGCACCGGCAGTCAGGCCAGCAATCAGCTGGCGTGAAGAAATGGCGAATAAAACCAGCAGAGGAAGAGTTGCGATGGCCGAGCCGGTCATCAGCGCACCCCACTCGGTGTTGAGGGTGCTCTGCAAGCTGCGCAGTGCCAGTGGCAATGTGTAGTTTTCGGCGGTACGCATCACAATCAGCGGGTTGATGAAGTTGTTCCAGGAGGAAATGAAGGTGATCAGCCCGAGTGTGCCGAGCGCAGGTCTGAGCAGTGGCAAAACAATTCGCCAGTAGATTCCCAGTTCACCACAGCCATCCATGCGCGCCGCCTCAATCAATTCTCTTGGCACTGCGGTCGATGCGAATTGGCGCATCAACATGATGCCGAAGGCGCTGGCTGCACCGGGAATGTAGAGCGCACGGTGTTCATCGATCCAACCAAGTGCGTCCATGATCATGAAGGTCGGAATCATGTTCATGAAGGACGGCAGCAACATTGTCGCCATCACCAGTGTGAATAGAGCATTCTTGAAGCGGAACTCCATTAGCGCAAACGCATAACCCGCCATTGAACAGAATAGCAGTGTGAGTGCCGTTGAGGCCGATGCGACATAGACGCTCCAGCCCAGATTGCGCCAAAAAGGTAGACGCTCGTTGAGGATTTTTAGGTTGGTGAGCAGATCGTCTCCAAACCATAGCGGCGGCGGCAGATTAAAAATCTCCGTACGCGAATGGGTCGCAAAGACAAACATGAAGTAGAACGGCGCAAGCGTGATCAACGCGCCGACGCATACGAAGGCGTAGGCAGACCACGGTGCCATTGGTTTGGCTGTGCGAATCATGAGGAAGCCCCTTTGGGACGAAACGCACGGCTGGTGAGCCATGTGAGTGCCACAACAACGATGAAGAGCAGCCACGACATGGCACTCGCCCCGCCAAAGTCATTAAAGTCGAACGCCATGCGATAGAGATATACTGCGGCTGTCATACCGGCCTGATCGGTTCCGCCGTTTCCACGCGTGAGGATGAAGGGCTCCTCGAATAGTTGCAGCCCACCGACAACGCTGAGTGTCACCCCGAAGTAAATCATCGGACGGATGCTTGGAAGGGTGATGAACCAGAACTGCTGCCAGCGGCTGGCACCGTCCATTGTTGCAGCCTCATACAGATCTTTTGGGATCGTCTGTATTGCGGCCAGGTAAATCACCACGTTAAAGCCAAGGTATCTCCAGAACACGACCGATGCGATCACTGGCTTGAGTGAATCCGGCTCGTTGAGCCAGTCGACCGGGCTGATACCGAGCAGTCCGAGGCCGGCGTTGATCATGCCGAAGTCGGTGGAGAACAGCGCGCTGAACATGATCGCGATCGCCACCGTTGACGTGATGTAGGGCAGAAAATAGGCGCCAACGATTCCATCGCGAAGGCGGTGGAAGCCGTTGTTTATGAACGCGGCGAGCGGGATCGCAACCAGATGTTGCGGCGCGCCGGCGGCGACAGCCAACCACAGAGTGTTCTTCAGTGACTTCCAGAACCATTCGTCGCCAAGCGCGAACACGAAGTTTGCGACACCCACGTACTCCATCGCATTCAGGCCGCTGGTCGGTTCCCATGAATGGAAGGCGAGGTAGAGCGAGAACAGCAGCGGGAACAGGCCGAACACTGCGAACAGGACCAGGAATGGACTGATCAGCACATACGGCGCCCATCGCGGCGAGAGGCGCAAGACGGATGTGAGGCGAGTTGTCGCTTTCAACGGTGGGCCCGCCGTTCGAGCAGGCGCTGGGCATCGTTCAGCGCTTGGTTGATGGGTTTGCCGCGGTCCATCACATTGGATAGCTCGGTATTGATGACCTCATTGGCAAAGTCGCTTTGCTTATGGGAGCCGGTAGCAACAATCTTTTGCGCCGCGTCCCGCCACAGCTGGCGCGCACGCTGGCCGCCCAGGAAAGGGAGTGGCTCTTCAAAGAACGGGTCGTCATAGGTTTCAACGAGGGCCGGGAAAGCGTCCTGCGATTTGAAGGCGGTGAACTGCTGTGCTCGGTCAAGCGCGAGCAACTGAATCAACTCCCAGGCGAGCGACTTATTGGCTTCTAGCGCGCGACGGGGCATCGCATAGTAGGTGCCACCGTAGCCGACAAACGTCTGTTCGGGCAATGGCGCAGCGCGCCACAAGCCGCGCGTGTCGGGCGCCACCCAGTTGGCTAGTTGACCTACCATCCACGCCCCGGTCGGCTCGGTCGCGACGCTGCCGCGTTTGAAGCCTTCAGCCCACTCGTTCGACCAAGCGTACGCGCGCGCGTCCAACTTGTGTTGCCGCACCCTGCGCGCGAGCTCGAAGGCGCGCACGAAGCGCGGCGAAGTGACCAGCACGCGCGAATTTTGGTCAAAGTACAAGCCCTCGCCGGGCTTGATGCCGCTACGAATCAAAATGTCCTTGACCTGCTGCGCGTTCGCAATCAAGTACGCGCCAGTAGCTGCCTTGAGCCTGATTCCCGCGTCGACGTAAGCATCCCAAGACGAGGTCAGATCCGCTTCCGTCAGTCCCGCCCGGGCCAGCAAATCGTGGCGATAGAGCAGCGTGCCGGGCCCGATGTCGGTTGGCACGGCGATCACCTCGCCGCGACGGTTGATCGCCTGGTCGTACGCAAAGCGGGCGAAGCGGTCTCGAAAGCGCCCCACTTTGTAAGGTGGCTGCGCCAAATCGACTAGCCCCTGACCTAGCGCATAGCGGCCGACATATGTCGATTCGAGCGCCATGACGTCGGGCAGGTAAGCAGACGTCGACAACGCTGTGGTCATAGCCGTATGGTGGTCAACGTACTGGCGGCTAAAAATTCGCAGTTCGATATTTGGGTGAAGGCGCCGCCATGCCGGTTTGGCAGCCTCGATGATCGCATCGACTGCCGGGAAAGCGGCCACGGTCAGTATGCGCGAGGGTGCCGCACGCAATGGCCACGCTGGCGCGGCAAGCGCGGCTGCCAGCAGTGTGCGCCGCTGTTGCTGCCAGCGTGTCAGATCCGTCATGTGCACGTTCGTGTACCTGGCGAAAATGAAAGTTCCGCCTCGACAGCTTTGACATGCCTGGGATCAAAGCTCAAGTCAGGACAATCCCGCCAGCCTGACTCTTCGAGAACTCTGAGGCTGGTTTTGCCTCCGTGCCGGTATGAGTACGGCACACGCGCCAACGTGAAGGTGAGTGCCCCATCGGGGGGGATCTCGTTCGCGTCGAGCAATACCGGAGTGAACTGGACACGTCCGTCACGCACGCGCAACCCCAATTCGCCCCAACGCGAGAGGATTTCTTCCTTGACCTGTCCGGTCATGCCTGGTTGCTGCGCGCCGCCCTCGGCCGCTGTATGACTGTAGGGGTCGGAGGGAAAAGCGCCATAAGCTTGGACGTCCTTGCGGTAGCCAAGGCCATCGCGTACTTTGCGATAGAAATCGCATAACGCATCCAACTCCGGCGCATTTTGATCGGCTGCGTCGAAGACGCGCTCCTGTACCGCCAGTAGCAGCTTGGCCACCATGTGCCAATAAATACAGCCGAGGCCCTCGTAACCGAACATCGTGCCCGAGCGCCCCGTAAACTCTCGGTGATTCAGCACGCGCTCGTAGGCAGCGACAAGCTGGGGCAGGCCGGCGCCTATGTCGGCTGCGGCGGCTTCGAGGTCGCCGCGGTTGGCCAGCCCCGGCGCGAAGCGCACGGTCCCGTCGCTTTGCGTTTGCAGCAGATCCGTTCGTCCCGACGCCAGCACTTCGCGGACTACGTGCAAGTCCAGCGCCTCGGCATCAAGGCGATTGTGCTCGAGGAATCCGGGTAGCGTTCGATCTGGGTACAGGAGAAACGAACGGTGCTGCGACGTGAAAAGCGGGCTGGCGAACAATGCGGTCAGCAGGCCCACTGACTCGGCCAGAGACAGCAGGCCACATGACAACACCGCGACTTGCCCTTCAAGCATCTGATACAGGTGCCCCACAGTGGCCTTGCCACTTGAAAAGTGGACCAAATTGTAGCTCTCGTAGAGATCATCGGCGCGCTTGCAGCGCCGTAGCGTGGCATCGATCAAGGGCAGCAGATCGCGCGCCAGCGAAGGCAAAAGGTTGGCAGGCGCACGCGTTGCTTTGCGGCCCTCCGCACCCCGGTAGCCCTCTGCGCGCCATAAATCGAGGATTGCGCCTGCGCCGTCGAGGAAGGCGCGGCGCCCTACATCATCGTCGACTGCGAAGAGCGGCGTCGCGCAGACGAGGGCATGGAATTGCGACAACGCGTCGAGGGTCGGCGCGGAAAGGGAGAACGGCCTGTCTGCCCCGGGCAACTCGATCAGGAACGTCAGAAAACGGCGCAAATGCGCCAGGGTCACGACCGACAGGCCGTTCCCCACCAACGCATTGTTGGCATCGTTCCACTCGGGACGCTGCGTGTGCAGCCACAGGCCACCGCCGGGTACCAGACTGCCCGCTTTGGCCAGCAGGATCGTGGCCAGTTTTTCGCCCAAGGTGGCCAGCACCGGCTCGCCACCCTCATTGCACACGAGCAGGCCATCGGCGCCAAGCCGCCGGGCCCGCTCCTGCGCTTGTTGGTGTGCAGCGTGATCGAAGACGATCGTGTCCTTCGGCTGCGCGATTTGCGCGGCATGGGTTTTGAGGCGGTACGGTACGTCGGCAAAGCTGAAGATCGCGCGGTCCCAAAACGCGTTGAGGAGCTCTGGCTCGCGCGCCTGAGCAGCTTCAAGTAACTTGAGCAGGTAAATTACCTGATGGTCGCCCCAGTAGCCGATGTGACTCCACGCGTTGTCGGGTTCTTCAATTTCCCAGTCGATGCCTTCGCGTCCGATGCGGTACGGGTTGTAGCCGTCGGCAGTCATCGAACTGAGGAAGACGGCGATCATTGAGCCAACATAATCCGGCTCGCTCGGTACCATGGCCTCCCAGTTCTGGAAAATGTCGCGCCAGTTTCCTTCGTAGTTGACGACGCGCCGGCCTTCCGCATCGCGCACGCGAATCGAGAACCTGTTCCAGGGCCGGCTAGGGTCGCCGTGACGGCGGCTGAACGTCAGCGGCAAATATTCGAGCACCAGGCGCTCGGCCTGTAGTCCCCAGTTATCGCGGGCGGCGGCTAGCACATCCGCACGATTTACCTGAGCCGGCCAGCCAGTCAAGGCTTCGCTCATCGTCGCACCGACTGCCTTGTTGCGCTGGCGTACGAACGCAAGAAGGTCGTCGCGCTCGAAGCGCGTCCCGTTGACGAACACGCCTCCGCGCATGATGTTAAACAGGACATTGGCCCGATGGTGCGTGGCGGCCATCATGTCGGCCGAACTCTGGAACGCGTCAGCGCGGGCGAGGAGCTCGTCCAGCCCCGCCGTGTTGCGCTCACGTGCAGCGACAATCTCCGCCACCGTACCGCCACCTGTTTCGAGCTGGCAGCAAAGCTCGAATGCCTGCACCTGGGACTTCGGCGCGTCGACGACGATATGCCATTCAAGCCCTGTTCGGTCGACGTTGGCGTCGAAATTTATCAGGAAGGCACTGCGGCGGCCCCGGGTGAGGGATTCGGCCTCGACATGTCCGGTACGGCAGAAGGTAGTCAACTGCTCCGCCGAAAGCAACGTTCGCGTGCCTGCCGGTACCCCTGTATGCCACGCGACCAATGCGGTGAGAGATTCCTTCGGTTCGGCTCGGTCCCATATTTGTGCGTAAAGCGTGAAGAGTCCCATGCGCCCGGCGGCGGCCGACTCGTTCCACTTGTACGCGTCCGTGAGGCAGCTCATGTCATTTGACAACTCGACACCGACGTTCGGGGGGATCAGGTTGAGAATGCCATCGAGCACCTTCACGGAGACCGGACTACTCAGCGCCTCCAGCCTTGCGGAACGGACCAGACCAAGGCCTGCGGCGGTGAACCATTCGTACTGGAAAGCCAAACGGCCTGATGGGTGTTCATCGCGAAAACGGATACGGGTTCCCGACAGGTTCTTCCACACGGAGCGCCGCCCCGCCGAACCATCAAGGCGCGGTACGAAGGGCTGCCATAGTTCCGTTTGCGCGCTGTCCCCAATGTGAATCCAGGTCCGGGGTCCCGTGTGCTCGCCCCTCAAGTGGATCTTGTCGACGGTTTCGTATGGAAGAAAGGCACCTTCGGCATCGCGCCGGCCGGCCGTCAACGACCCTGCAGTAGACACGTAAGCCCAAAGATCGCTGTCTCCCGCGAGTGCCATGAAAAACGGCGCAAGGTTGTCGTGACCGTCGATCCGGTACCATGCCTCGGCTCCCTCGACGATAAATGCACCCCGCACTAATTCGTCCGGCTGGGTCCTGCTGCTGTACGGACTCATTGCCGGGATGCCGCGCAATTTGTTGTGATGAACTCGGCCTGCGTAGGCATCGCGTTTACGCACTTTGCGATCACATTGGCCACGTTGCGCACATAGGCCTCTACGTCGTCTTCGGAACGAAGGTCGGCGAAGGGGTGATAGCCTTGGGGCACGATGCGCTGGCCGATCATCACCTGCAACCAACTTGGCTCCGCGAAGAGTTCCTGCAATTCCCGGAAGACGCGGCCGTTGCTGCGGAACAAGTCAATCTTGCGCTGCAGTGTGTCCGGGATGGGCATCGTACGGCAGTAGTTCCAGAACTCGGAATCGTCGCGCTCGGTGGCCTTGTAGTGGAGGATGAGGAAGTCACGGATGCGCTCGTACTCCCAATGCGTCATCGCGTTGTATTCTGCGATGTCTGCAGCGTCGAAACCGGCATGCGGAAAGAAGCTGATGATGCGCGAGATCGCGGTGTGAATCAGGTGGATGCTGGTGGACTCGAGAGGCTCGAGAAAGCCGCTGGACAACCCGACCGCCACGCAGTTACCGATCCAGAACTGTTTGCGCCGACCAGTAGTGAACTTCAGCGGGCGCGGGTCGGCCAGTGG
>JANOQY010000418.1:0-19472 GCA_031414995.1 Betaproteobacteria bacterium | reverse complement strand
ACATTGGCCAACGTCGCCAAGGGCGGCTACGTGTTGTCCAAAGAGGCGGGTGCATTGGCTGCGGTCATCATCGGCACGGGCACTGAAGTTGGATTGGCAATGGACGCGCAAAAAGCCCTCGCAGCCGACGGCGTGCATGTGCGCGTGGTGTCGATGCCATCGACATTTGTATTCGACAAGCAGGCTCCAGCTTTTCGCGACGGCGTATTGCCGAAAGGCGTGCCACGCATCGCCATCGAAGCCGGTGTGACCGACTACTGGCGCAAATATGTCGGACTTGAAGGTGCGGTTATCGGGATCGATACGTTTGGCGAATCTGCACCTGCGCCGGTGCTGTACAAGCACTTTGGCATTACGTCTGATGCATTAGTGAAAGCGGTGAAAGCTGTTACTGCGTAAGCAAAGGCTGCAGCGTAATTGTCTTTGTCAATCCACGACACCAATCAACGTCGCACCCGGCAGCAAGCCACCGCGCGCGGAGTTCACTACCGGGCAATTCACCACAATATCTGTCGGCGCCATCGTTACCCAACCACGTTCGATGGCAGCAAGTACTTCCTCTTCAGAGCGTAGCGTCATCGGCGTGCTGCCCGCAGCCCAAGTCACTTTGAACATGCGCCATAACGGGCTGTAGGCCTTGTCTGTACTACCGCTTCCGACAGGGCCCGGGGCTGAGGGCAACACATTACCTTGGTCGAAATTGGTGACCGCGTAGATGCGTTCCAGTGCGCTGCGCTGGCCCGGCGCCTGAGGCTGCTCGGGCAAGGCGTTGGTGAGCCTTGGGGAAAAGTTTGCCGACATCTTTGTCGCTGCCGCCATGTCTGACGCATCAGTTGTAATGTAATGGACACGCTGCCCATCATGCCAGCCGCCGATTAGTGGCAATTGAACAAAGCCAACCTGATTTTTGCCGCCGATTTTAGCGTCTGTGATTTGCTGCGAGGTGGCACAGGCGGTGAGTGCGATCGATAGCATCAGGCATGCGGATCGCGTTGTTGCACGCGCCCACCGGTTTGAACGATAAACACTACTCTTCAATACGGCGAGATCACGACCATGTTTAATGTGCATCTTGTTTCTCCAGTTAAGTTGCTTAGTCGACCCGCGCTGAAAATAGTATTCATGGACGCGGCTGCCGATTGATTGTCCAGTCGTAGGTCATGAACTCAACCGCATAGTTTTCCGGCACCGGCGCGAATCGGTAACGATTTACATACGCGGCCAATGAGGGTGCCTTGGCGAGGAAATCTGCCGTGTAGAAATCGAGAATCTCGGAGAGCCTCAGCACACTTCTGCTCACGTTCACATCGACGTTGCGGGTGTCGTTAAAGAATAATTGCGCCTCGCGATCTAGCTGTTGATTCAATTTCTCGGGTAGGAACGGCTCGCGCGGCAGACGCGGGCAGCCGACTGACATGCAATTGACAGCAACATGGATTCGCGGCTCGTTCAATGCGCGAATCACTTTGTTCTCGTAGTCGTACAACGAGATCGGTTCGCCACCCACCTGAACCTTGCCCAAAAAGAAGAACCCAATTTTTTTCAGGCCCGCCAGCGTGTCGGGAATACCGGATTCAATTACCTTATGCATCGCCAGTGCATTGTAGGCGTTGATGTGAAACGCCAACACGTGTTCGGGCGTGGGGAAACGCTGCGGCTGATTGTTTGGGCCGACATCATAAACATAGGCCACAAAGTGATTCAAATCCGCGCGATCTTTTGCCACACCCTCAAAATTTATTCGGCCCTGATCATCAACATATTTTTCCAGTACGCGTGCCCATGCGTCGTAAGGTGGCGCGATGTCAGCGGTCGGTGAATGAACAGGGCGAGACACCGACGCACACCCAGCGAGTAGCAATGCTGCCAGCAACGAGATGAACGTTTTCATGAGATTACCTTGAGCAAAAATTTGATGGTCGATCATTCGGCGGCTTCGGCTAATGCTTCGATCTGCGCGTTGTGGTTGGCAAGCACATCCTTGGCGCGACCCCGCGCATTCTTGCGCGTGAGCGTGACATTGATCCGCGTCGGCATACGGTCCTCAAATTGCCCGGAGGCGGGATTGAAATACTGCACCTTGTGCTCGCGTTTCACCGCTGCTGCAACCAGCAGATAATCATCGCGCTTGGCATTGTGTACGCACATCGATAGCGGGCCTTCAGGCGTCATGACCATGAATGAGCACGATTCGCAGCGCTCTTTATCGAGTGCGCTTGAATCCATAAAGTTGTGCACGAAAAATGAAATCTTGCCTACCCTGCCGCGCGCGGCCATAAAATCGCCGCGCTCCCGCCAGGCAAGTGCTGCTAACCGCCGCGCCACACCCCAGAAGATTGCGGGATTGCCGAGAAAGAATTGCGCAGCCGTTTTCCACAGCGCACGCTGGTCAGCGCGGTTCACCGCCAGATGAGAACTGGTGGCGAGCACCTCGCGGACGAACTCGGGATCATTGAAGAAATCATGGACCCTGCCATTGATGACGAGGCCATAGGCATAGCCATTGCATTCGGCGTGTCCGGCGCTGGCGGCGTTGAACTGCAGGTCGGCATTGGCACCAGTGCGGATCGCATCCATGACGGTGGTCGGGTTGACGGTAACCCGTGCCCGTTCGGTGCCGCGGCCCATCGCGGCACCGACCTGAAAGGACGCGAATCTGACGACATCGGCGTGGCGCACAAAAAACTTTACCAGTGCGGGAATTTCATGGAAATTGCCCGGGAATGCCGTGGTGTTGAAGATGACTGCCAATGGCAAGCCGCGCGCCCGCTCGATGTACTCTTCGCGCACGGCGTTGAGTGCGAGTTCAGATGCGTAGCCTTGGCGCTCTTGCGTCATATCGACGTGAAACGCAACATCTTCCAACCCCGCTGCGCACAATTGCTCGAGCATCTCGCGGGTGGCCTTGATGCCGTTGGTGAACATCGATGAACGCATGCCCTTTTGCTTGATGTAGCCCACAATGGCGATCAGCTCATCGAGTTTCCGCAGCGTAGGGTCGCCACCGGTTACCTGCACGTCAGTGCCAGGGCCGTAATGGGCGTGGATCATATCGATGCGCCGAAATACCTCTTCGATAGGAATATCCTTGAGCGCCTCGGAGGACTCGGAAAGATAACAGTACGAGCAATCCAGGTTGCAGCGCTGGGTTATTTCCAGCGCTACGCAGCCAATCGCCATGCGCCGACCAATCATTTGCCAGGGTGCCCATTGATTGGCGCCCGCCATACGTCGGCGGGTGCGTTCAAGCGGTGTGAGCCCGTCCGCGATCAATTGATATGGCTTCCAGGCTTTAATCTGTGCGCCGGTCAGAATGGAACCCATCGATTGCTCCTGAAAAGGCGCTTGCGCGGAGGTCAGTGTAGAAATAAGGATAAGTGGCGCGACGTTTGTGCAAAATGTTTTAATGCGCGCCCATGTAGGTACGCGGGCGCGAAAAAAATGGATGCACCTATACGGCGCGTTGAACGTAAGGAATCGCCTCCGCTACGACCAACGCACCTGACTCGTATTGCATCTAAAAATGGTGCGGTGCCGTAATTAGTCAAAATTCGACTATCATTTCCACATCAGTCAGGGAATTGTTTATGCACCAGACGCTACATTTAATGAAATCGCGCGGCTTCCCGCACCTGCGTCGCAAGACGCTGGAGTCGTTGCAGGTCAATCTCGGCTACAAATGCAATCAGGCGTGTTTTCATTGTCACGTCAATGCCAGCCCCGACCGCAAAGAGATGATGTCGAAAGAGACCATCGATGACGTGATCGCGTTCATGCGTGCTTCCGATGTGAAGGTGCTTGATTTGACGGGCGGCGCGCCAGAATTAAATGATCATTTTCGTTTCCTTGTGCACTCAGCACGCGAGCAAGGCGTGCGCGTGATTGACCGCTGCAACCTCACCATTCTGGGCGAGCCCGGCCTTGAGGATCTCGACACGTTTTTAGCCGAGAACCAGGTTGAAGTGAGCGCATCGTTGCCCTGTTATTCGCAGGAAAACGTCGATAAGCAACGCGGTGAGGGCGTGTTTGAAAAGTCCATCGAGGGCCTGAAGAAACTCAATGCGCTTGGTTACGGTGTGGCTGGCAGCGGATTGATTCTGAATCTCGTCTTTAATCCGCAGGGGCCGTCACTGCCACCGGCGCAGGAAAAACTTGAAGCCGATTACCATCGTTTGCTGCACGATAATTTCGGCGTTGTGTTTAATCACCTGTTTACGATCACCAATATGCCGATCCAGCGTTTTGGTTCCACGTTGGTGTCGAAAGGGCAGTTCGAGGGCTACATGGATTTGCTGGTGTCATCTTTTCAGGCGCATAACCTCGATAGCGTCATGTGCCGTTCGCTCCTCTCAGTCGATTATCTGGGCTACGTGTACGACTGCGATTTCAACCAAATGCTCGGGTTGCCGCTGCAACATTCAGGACGCATGAAAACCCATCTGCGCGATTTGCTCTCGGTAGATTTATCGGGGTGCCAGATCGTGGTCAAAGACCATTGCTACGGCTGCACAGCGGGTCAGGGTTCGTCTTGCGGTGGCGCGCTGGAAGCCGACGACGTGGCGGAATCAGCGCTGGTCGCAGCGGAATAGCCAAACACCAGCATTGACGGGCATCTACAGGCCATTTTGCTCTGAAACACCCGCCAATACTAGTGTTTACGATTTAAGCATCAATATTGCCCGCCATGACGCCCGGTCGATCCTGCCCTCTTCACTATCGCTATGCGCCTGCGTCGTTTGCGCGCGCAGCCGATCTCAGTGCCGACACGATGTACCTCATCGGCGGACTTTACGGTAACGTGCCCGCGCTCGATGCGATTCTGCAACTCGCCGCCGCCGAACCAGTCGCGCCAACGCTTTTGTTTAATGGCGATTTCAACTGGTTCAACGTCGATGCAGATAGTTTTTCAACGATCAATCGCGAAGTGCTACGGCATATTGCGTTGCGAGGCAATGTAGAAACCGAGCTCAATGGCGACGATGGTTGCGGCTGTGCCTACCCCGACTACGTGGACGACGCAGATGTCGAGCGATCCAACGCCATCATGGCGCGCTTGCAGGGCACCGCGCGCGACTTTCCCGATCTGCTCCCATCGCTGTCTACTTTACCGATGCATGTGGTGGTGTCGGTAGGCGGCATGCGCGTTGGCGTGGTGCACGGCGATGCCCAATCGCTCTCTGGCTGGCGGTTTGCACACGATGGCCTGCACATTGCTGAAAATATTGGCTGGCTTAAGCAAATTTGCCGCGATGCCAATCTCGCCGGCTTTGCTTCCAGCCATACCTGCCTGCCCACCTTTCGACGTTTTGCCGGTGCCGACCGCACCTGTTTTGTGATCAACAACGGCGCGGCGGGCATGCCGAATTTTTCACACACACAATACGGATTGATTTCGCGGCTTTCGATCCACGCCGCCCCTGCTGGGCTTTCACAATATGGTGGCGTGATTGACGGCGTGCACGTGGATGCGATACCGGTGCACTACGATGCGGCAAAATTTCAACAATTTTTTCTCGACAACTGGCCCGAAGGCTCGGCCGCGCATCAATCTTATTTCAAACGCATCGTTGACGGCCCGGCTTACGCCGCACCGCACGCACTTGGACTGATTCGGGCACCGTTGATTTGCGCTTAGCTTAGCGGTGCCTGAAGTTGCGATCCGCCGGCGGCGAATTAACTTGCCGTTGTCATATTGTCGGGTTACCTTTGATTCATTCCTGCTTCACCGTTCTTCCTCCACTCTGAAGGCTCGTATGCCACGCAAATCCAAGCCAGCCGCAAGCCGTCCGTGCACCCGCCCACCTGTGACAAAGATCAAATCAATCAATCTCGCCCTGCAGGGCGGCGGTGCGCATGGTGCATTTGCCTGGGGCGTGCTCGACCGCCTGCTCGAAGACGGACGCATCACGTTTGAAGGCATTTCCGGCACCAGTGCGGGCTCGATGAACGCTGTGGTGCTGGTAAGCGGGCTCATCAAGGGCGGCCCCGATGGCGCGCGCGCAGCACTGGAAAATTTTTGGCACGCGGTTGCAAGAGCAGGTGAGCGTTATTCGATGGTAAGGGTATCGTCCTGGGATCGACTAAAGGGAAACCACTGGAACAACGATGACAGCCTGAGCTTTCAGGCCTTCAAGGCTATGACCAACGCATTTTCACCATATCAGCTCAACCCCACGAATTTCAATCCGTTGAAAGATATCCTCAATGAGTACGTCGATTTTGATGCGCTCAATCGGCATGAAGAGCAAAAGCTGTTCCTCTCTGCCACCAATGTGCAAAGCGGCAATGTGCGGATATTTCAAAATCCGGAAATTACTGCCGATGTCGTAATGGCATCAGCTTGTTTACCGTTCATGTATCAGGCCGTCGAGATCAGCGGGCATACTTACTGGGATGGCGGCTACATGGGCAACCCTGCGTTGTTTCCACTCTTCTATCGCACCATCGCCCGCGATGTGCTGATCGTCCACATCAATCCGATCGTGCGGGCCGGCACACCGACCACGCCGCACGAAATTGAAGACCGCGTGAACGAGATCAGCTTTAATTCTGCCTTGATCAAGGAGCTGCGCGCGGTGGCGTTCGTGCAGAAATTGATCGGTGATGGTTGGTTGAAGGACGAATACCGCGATCAATTGAAATACGTGCTGATTCATTCGCTGCGCGCTGATGATGCCTTGTCGGATTTGTCCGCCGCATCCAAACTTTGTACCGATTGGTCGTTCCTGCAAACGCTGCGTGACCGAGGCCGCGAAGCCGCCACAGTTTGGCTTGATCGCCACTATGAGGACGTGGGAGTACGCCAGACCGTCGATCTGCACACACAATTTCTCGATAGCGGTAGCGAAATGATGCCGCTTACGCCTATCAAGCCCATCAAACCGATCAAACCAAAACGCGCATCCAGATAACTTCGGCTTCCGTAATTGCATTGTCTTCAGGGAACAACATGAAAAAAAGCAAACTCGTTCTAATCCTCGTGGTGATCGCACTGATTGCTGCTTTCTTCATTTTTGATCTTGGCCGCTATTTCAGTATCGATTTCTTCAAGAGCCAGCAGAGCGCGATCGAAACCTACTATCAGGCCAATCCAGTACAGACAGGTGTTTTATTTCTGCTTGTCTATATTGCAGTAACCGCCCTCTCCTTCCCCGGTGCGGCCGTACTCACGCTGGTCGCCGGTGCTGTTTTCGGTCTGCTGTGGGGAACGTTGCTCGTGTCGTTTGCATCTTCAATCGGCGCGACGTTGGCGTTTCTCGTCTCGCGGTTTATTCTGCGCGAAAGTATCCAGAACAAATTCGGCGACAAACTCGCGTCGATCAACAAAGGTGTGGAAAAAGAAGGTGGCTTTTATCTGTTCACGTTACGACTGGTGCCCGCGTTCCCGTTCTTTGTAATCAATCTGGTGATGGGTCTCACCACCATGAAGACGTGGACGTTTTACTGGGTTTCGCAGCTTGGCATGCTGCTCGGCACTATTGTTTTTGTAAACGCAGGCACAGAGCTTGCCAAAATTACCTCTCTCAAGGGCATCCTCTCGCCCGGGCTGATCGGTGCGTTTGTATTACTGGGCATATTCCCGATCATCGCCAAAAAAATCATCGACAGCGTAAAGGCGCGCAAAGTCTACGCCAGATGGACCGATAAAAAGCCCGCGCATTTTGATCGTAACGTTGTTGTTATCGGCGGTGGTTCTGCCGGATTGGTCACGAGCTACATCGCTGCCGCCGTAAAAGCGAAAGTTACGTTGGTGGAGCGCCACCAGATGGGCGGCGATTGCCTCAATACCGGCTGCGTGCCGTCGAAAGCGCTGATTCGTTCGGCCAAATTACTGAACCACATTTCCCGCGCAAAAGAGTTCGGCATCACCTCCGCGACAGCACAATGGGATTTCGCAGAAGTGATGGAGCGCGTGCAAAAAATCATCGCCGATATTGAGCCACACGATTCGGTCGCACGCTATTCCAGCTTGGGCGTCGATTGCGTGAAGGGCAGCGCAAAAATTCTGTCGCCGTGGGAAGTGGAAATCACGCTCGATAACGGCACGAAACAAAAACTGACGACAAAAAATATTGTGATCGCCACAGGCGCGCGGCCATTCGTGCCGCCAATTCCGGGTCTTGCTGAATGCAAACCACTGACCTCGGATAACGTCTGGAATATTCGCAAACTGCCCAAACGGTTGGTGGTGCTCGGCGGCGGGCCGATCGGTTCAGAACTCACACAGTGTTTTGCACGCTTTGGATCGAAGGTCACGCAAGTGGAAATGCAGTCGCGCATCATGATCCGCGAAGATGTCGAAGTGTCGGCAATGGTTAAAGCCAAGTTTGAAGCCGAAGGCGTTGATGTGCTCGTTAACCATAAGGCCAAGCAGGTCGTGGTTGAGAACGGCGAGAAATTTCTCATCGTTGAAAACGACGGGCAGGAGAAACGTATCGCGTTCGATGAGATTTTGTGTGCGGTTGGACGTATCGCCAACACTACTGGTTACGGACTGGAAGAGCTTGGAATACCAGCGAAAAGAGTCGTCGAGACCAACGAGTATCTGGAAACGATTTATCCGAATATCTTCGCCTGCGGCGATGTCGCCGGCCCATACCAGTTCACCCACACGGCAGCGCATATGGCCTGGTACGCATCGGTGAACGCGCTGTTTGGCAAGTTCAAAAAATTCAAGGTTGATTATTCAGTGGTGCCATGGGCCACCTTTACTGATCCAGAAGTTGCGCGCGTAGGCATCAACGAGCAGGAAGCCATCGAGAAAAAAATTGCACACGACGTGCACGTTTACGGCATTGATGATCTGGATCGCGCCATTGCCGATGGCGAGGCGCATGGATTTGTGAAGGTGATCACGCCCAAAGGATCAGACAAGATTCTCGGCGCGACCATCGTCGGTGAACATGCCGGTGACCTGCTGGTTGAGTTTGTTGCCGGGATGAAACACGGCTTCGGTCTGGAAGGCATCCTTAATACCATTCACATTTACCCGACGCTGGGCGAGGCCAACAAATACGCGGCCGGCATTTACAAACGCTCAACAGCGACGGTCGGTAAACTGGCGGTGGCAAAGGCGATGAATGACTGGACGCGCGGCGAAGGAAGCCTGGGTACTGTCCTCGGAAAAGCGATCTCGCTCGTTGCGTCACCAGACAACACGCCAGCGTATCCGAAAGAAGCGTCGCATCATTAGCGGCCGGTGAGGGAATAACGTAATGACATTGGATATTATTTTTGGAAAGAAAATGATGAAAAAATTCTCTACTACTTTCGCCGCGATGCTGTTCGCTTCATTTGCCGCATTTATTACATCTGCCCCAGCACAAACATTCGATCACTCACACGCGGCATTCACTGCGTTGCTTAAAAAGCATGTCGTGGTGGTCGATGGCGGAAAATCGACCAAAGTCAAATACGCCGATCTGAAAAAGGATCAGCCGCAACTGAAAGCCTATCTGGACGCACTCGCCAGCGTGAAGGAATCCGAATTCAACGCGTGGACCAAGGCGCAGCAAATGGCGTTTCTGATCAACCTTTACAACAGCCAGACGCTGGAGCTGATCCTGCAAAACTATCCGGTGAAATCGATCAAGGATATTGGTGGTACGTTTGATAACCGCTGGAAACGTAAATTTTTCAAGCTGTTCGGTCAGGATGCCTTCCTCGACAAAATCGAGCATGACATGTTGCGAAAGCCGGGCGCTTACAACGAAGTGCGCGTGCATTACGCGGCCAATTGCGCATCGATCGGCTGCCCTGCATTACGTGAAGAGGCATTCGTCGCAGACCGTCTGGATAAGCAACTGGAAGAGCAGGCGGTAAGATTTTTATCGGATCGTTCACGCAATCGCTATAGCAACGGCAAGCTGGAAGTTTCGATGATTTTTAAGTGGTTTGACTCCGATTGGACTAGCGGCTACACCGGCTTCGATGGCAAGACACCAGCGATTACCAGCCGCGAAGACTACTTCGCACGCTATGCAAAATTGCTCGCGGACAGCCCGGCGGATCAGCTAGTGATCACTGAGAAAAAGGCCAGGATTTCACACCCGGACTACGACTGGAATTTGAACGGAGCGAATTAGTAAAGCCTAGCATTGGCGGGAGTTTCAGGGCGAAATAGCTCGTTAAGCCGCGCCAGTGCTAGATTTTTTGCATTTCTATCCACGGTGACCGCATCGCTACAATGAGGTCATGCGACTGTCCATCGTCATTCCTGCGCTCAACGAGGCCAACAATATCGCCGTCACCTTGGCGCCGCTGCAGGTCATGCGCTCGCGCGGGGTCGAAGTCCTGTTGATTGATGGCGGCAGCGCCGACGCAACGACACAAATCGCAGCCCCATTGGTTGATCGCGTGATCCGCGCCAACAAGGGACGCGCTGCGCAGATGAACACAGGGGCCGTTGTTGCGACCGGCGACACCTTGCTGTTTTTGCATGCAGATTCCATCTTGCCGGCGGATGCAGACCAGCTAATTTTCAACGGCCTGCAATCAACATCGCGCGCATGGGGGCGATTTGACGTCACCATCAAGGGCGCGCACTACGTTTTGCCGGTGATTGCATGGTTCATGAATCATCGATCGCGCCTGACGGCAATTGCGACTGGCGATCAGGGCTTGTTCATGACGGTTGATGCATTCAAATCGGCGGGTGGTTTTGCCAATATTCCACTGATGGAAGATGTGGCGATGTGTGCGACGCTGAAAAAAATCGGGGCGCCAATTTGCCTGACACCAAAAATAATTACCTCGGGTCGCCGCTGGGAAGAGCACGGTGTGTGGCGCACGATACTGCTCATGTGGCGCATTCGTCTGGCATTTTTTCTTGGTGCCGATCCGGCCCAACTGCATCGCGCTTACTATGGTGCAAAGTAAGGTGCAAAGAAACGTGCAAAGTAAACCGTGCCGCGTCATGCTGTTCGCCAAAGCGCCCGTCGCGGGTGCGGTAAAGACGCGCCTCATCCCAGCACTAGGCGCAGCGTCTGCCGCCCAATTCCATCGGCGTTTGGTCGTACGCGCACTGGAGACATTGATCGCAGCGGACGTGGGCCCGGTTGAAATCTGCTGCGCGCCTGATTGCATGCACAGTTTTTTTGTCGAATGCCAACAGCGTTTTGGCGTGGATCTCACCGCGCAGTGCGATGGCGATCTGGGCCAACGCATGCATCACGCCTTTGCGCGCGCATTGTCGGCAGCACCTTTTGCGCTGATTGTCGGCGCGGATTGTCCATCCATCACGGTTGCCGATGTGCGCGATGCTGCGGCGCAGCTTGAGAATGTTGAGGCAACGTTGATTCCCGCAGACGATGGTGGCTACGTGCTGATCGGTGCACGGCTTGCGCATCAAGACATGTTCAGCGGGATCGATTGGGGGAACGCGACCGTGCTCGACGCGCAGCGTGAACGTTTTCGTGCAATCGGATGGCGTTGGTGTGAGGGCGCAACGCGCTGGGATGTGGATCGCCCGGAAGACTTACCGCGACTTGCGGAACTTGATGTGCCGATTGCTTTCGAACTCAAATGAAAAACCATCTCATCGTTGGACGCATCACAGCGCTCAACACGGCACTTATCTCTGCGTTCATCGCTGCGCTCATCAATATTGCACACGCCGCAAAGCCGATTGTTTTTTCCGCCCTCACACCGGGGCAAGCGCTGCCAAACGAGTTTCGCGTCATCAATGTTCCGAAGATCGCAAACAATCAATTTTCGTTAGTTAGTGATGAAGGCAAGACGGTATTGCGCGTCGATTCAAATAAAAGCGCTGGCAGCCTAGGTTTGCCGCTAACGTTATCTGCAACATCGCCCGGAAACCCGACGGCACTGCTCGAGTGGCGCTGGAAAATCAACCGCGTGCTTGATACAGCGGACATGAATACCAAGGTTGGCGATGATTTCGCAGCGCGTGTTTATGTATTTTTTGACGTGCCGATGGACGCGCTATCTTTTGCTGATCGCACCAAGCTCCGCATCGCCCGCATGATGGCAGGACCCGATGTGCCCACCGCGGCGCTCTGCTATGTGTGGGACAACAGCCATCCAGTCGGTCGCGCGCAATGGAGTCCGTACAGCAATCGCGCGCGCGTGATCGTGCTGCAAAGTGGCGCAGGCCAAGCAGGGACTTGGACAACGCAATCACGCGATGTTGCCGCCGATTTCCGCGAGGCATTCGGCTTCGATGCTCCCGCCATCACTGGCGTTGCCATCGGTAACGACACCGACAATACGGGAGAGCGTGTCACCACCTGGTATGGCGATGTGACGCTTAAAGACGCGGGCCTCAAAGGCAAATAAAGCAAATGAAGAAAAAACTCGTTCTACTCGGTGGCGGGCATGCGCATGTGTATTTGCTAAAGTCGCTCACCCTGCTCGCGCCGCAACCTTTCGACGGCGTCGAGATCACTTTGATCTCTCCGTACGAGCGACAAGTTTATTCGGGCATGTTGCCCGGCTGGGTGGCGGGGCATTACGATATTTCGCAATGCGTGATTCCACTTGCGCCGTTGGCCAAGCGCGCCGAAGTACGGTTCCATCAAACGGCGGCAACTAAAATCGATTTCGCACGTAGCGTGATTCAATGCGCTGATGGACAGGAAATATCCTTCGACCTCCTCTCCATCGACACCGGGCCGGTTGCCAACCTCGCCTTTATCCCCGGTTTGACTGAACACGCAATATCAATCCGGCCCATCGAAAATTTTATCGATGCCTATGCAAAACTTGCAAGCGATATTGAACAACGTCACGGGCGCGGCGAGCGCACGCGCGTCGCTTTTGTCGGCGCGGGCGCAGGCGGTGTGGAGCTGGCGATGGCCATGCAACATCGGTTTCGTGATCACAACGTGGGCATCACATTGATCTCAGCTGCGAACACGCTGCCGGGCAGCGTTGGCCCTCGCCTTGCCCGCCTCATGCGCGCGCGTGGCATCGCTGTGTTGGCGGGCCAAGCGGCAGCGGCCATCTCAGAAAACACTGTGCAACTGGCATCGGGCGCGACCGTGGAAGCGGATGTCGTCATCGCTGCTACCGGCGCATCGGCCGCGGCATGGCCGCGCGAGTCTGGAATAATGACCGACAAAGACGGCTTTATTCTCGTCAACGATAAACTGCAATCGATATCGCATCCCAATGTATTTGCCGCAGGCGATTGCGCAACGATGGAACATCATGCGCGACCGAGATCCGGTGTTTACGCAGTAAAGGCAGGGCCACCGCTCAATGAAAATTTACGTCGCGCGCTGCGCGGTGCAGCGTTGCGACGTTACGTACCGCAGGCGCGTTCGCTGTACCTGATCAGCGCAGGCGACAAATATGCGATCGGTTCGTGGGGAAATTTTGCGTGGCAAGGTGGCTGGGTGTGGCAGTGGAAAGACTTTATTGATCGCGGGTTTGTGGGGAAGTATTCGGTGGTGGCATCGGAATGAGAGCTACTGCGATCAAGCACGTTATCTGCCTCGCGAATTAACATACAAATCACGTAGAACGCCAATCCGCAAGCGTCTTCAGCCATTTATCCTCCAGCAGGCGCTTCAACGCTAGAGTTTGTTGATTTCTTATCCTGCGCCTCCCAAGCCTTCACGGTAATTTTTTCCCGCGTCACCGTCGGCGGCGTCGGCACGTTACGCGTATCCCATGTCGTGACTATCCCCTTCGCCAACGCATCGATACCGTCCAGCTTTTCGCATTGTTCTTCGCGCTTTGTCCGTTCCTCGCTACCGTTGCACAACATTGCCAGCGGTTCGCTCGCTCGCGATAGCTGCTTGGGATGGACCAGACGAAGCAAGCCATTCTTGTTCTCAAGACGAATGAAGCGCTCTACAAAACCCTCGTCCATTTTGCCGTTGGTCATGTTTAGAAAATAGTCGGGCGACTTGTTGCGATTGAGCTCCTTGGTTTTCTTGTTGTAACTGCCGTGATACCCGAGCACCGTGTGCACACGCGGCTGCTCTGCCGCGTATTGGCGGGCAACACCGCCCAGAAACATGTTCGCGCAGGCTGACGAGCAGCGGCCCAACACGACGGTATTGAGTTTGCGTTTGCGGATGTCTTCGCCGATCTTGCGTCCAGCCAGCGAATCGCCACCGCCGGAATCGTGAAAGACGATGGTGTCGATCTTGCCGTCGAATCTGGACATCGCTTCCTCCCACGCATCCCAATCGGTGCGCACCACGCCGCCGCCGAGATAGAGATACGGCGCATCGACGTAGAAAGTCATGGCCGACACGTTTGATGCGATCATGCATATCGAGAGCATCAACAGACGAGCAATGAACCAAGTGGATTTCATTTATGCGGCTACCTTCAACATGATCTTGCCAATATGCGCACTCGATTCCATTAACCTGTGCGCCTCCACAATTTCCTCCAGAGCGAACGTTTTGTAAATTACCGGACCCACTTTTTTTGCTTCCAGCAGTGGCCAGATTTTTTCTTTTAGCGACACAGCAATCGCCGCTTTTTGCGCATCCGGTCGCGCACGCAACGTTGAACCTGTGATGGTCTGGCGCTTCATCATCAGCGGGCGGAAATCCACTTCTGCTTTGCCGCCTTCCAGAAACGCGATAAAACAATAGCGACCTTCGAGAGCGAGAGAGCGCAGATTTTTTTCAATGTAGCTGCCGCCGACCATATCGAGGATCACGTTCACGCCTTTCTTTTGCGTGATGGCAAAAATCTCGTTGGCCCACTCCTGCGTTTTGTAATTGAAGACGTGGTCAGCTCCAATGTGCTTGCAAAACGCAGCTTTCTCATCGTTACCGACGGTCGTGAATACGGTTGCGCCAAATGCTTTGGCGAGCTGGATTGCGGTGAGGCCGATGCCGGACGAGCCGCCGTGAACTAAAAATGATTCGCCCGCTGCGAGCCGACAGGTGTCAAACAGGTTCACCCAGACGGTAAAAAAATTCTCCGGCACGCCTGCCGCCTCAAGCATCGATAACCCACGCGGAACCGGCAGGCAATGCGCTGACGGGGCGGCACAAAATTCTGCGTATCCTCCGCCGGGCGTGAGCGCACAAACCTTATCGCCCGCTTTCCATTGCGACACCGCAGCGCCGACCGCAGCGACCGTGCCGGATACTTCCAATCCCATGATGGGTGATGCGCCGGGCGGTGGCGCGTAAGTGCCGGATCGCTGCGCGACATCGGGGCGATTCACGCCTGCGAATTCGACCCTGATCAGCACATCATTGTCGCCAAAGGTCGGCAGCGGGCCCGTCGCGATTTGCATCACATCAGCAGCGCCTGGGCCGGATGTGGCAACGTATTTCATGCTCATAGGGAGCGATGTTGATGCGGTGGTCATGATGTTTTCCGGTTGAATTGAATCGCGTTTGTGGTTTGTGATTAGTCGTTATTCCAAAGCCATGCAGCGCCACGAACGCCGCTTGCATCGCCAAATTTTGGCGGCACCAGACGTGTAGCGACATGATCACTGAGGATATATTTTGTCCAGATTTTTGGCACCGACGCATACCAGCGCGGCACGTTGGATAGTCCGCCGCCGAGCACGATCACATCGGGGTCAATCACGTTAATGATGGTGGCCAGACTCCGCGCCAAGCGGTCCTCAAAGGCGACAAGGGTGGCCTCACACGTGGCGTCATGCGCAGCGTTGGCGACGATTTCGGGCGCACTATACTCGCGGCCATTGGCATCATTAAAATGTTTTGCCAGCCCCGGCCCGGAAAGCCAGGTTTCGATGCAGCCGCGCCGTCCGCAATAGCAGAGATTGCCCGGCAGCTCATCAGCGGTCGGCCACGGTAACGGATTGTGTCCCCATTCGCCGCCGATAGCGTTGGCACCCGTCACGATATGGCCATCGACGCAAATGCCACCACCGGTGCCGGTGCCAAGAATGACGCCGAAGACAATTGTAGCGCCTGCGGCTGCACCGTCTGTGGCTTCTGACAAGGCAAAGCAATTGGCATCATTTTCGATGCGTACTTCACGGCCAAGTGCTGCCTGCAGATCCGCCACCAGCGCTTCGCCGTTCAGGCAGGTCGAGTTTGCGTTTTTGATTCTGCCGGCGTTCGGCGCGGGTGCGCGCGAAATCGCGCCCGGCGTGGCAATGCCCACCGTACCACGCTGGCCGAGTGCGTTTTCAGCGTTGTTGACGAGCGCCACGATGGCATCCAGTGTTTGGCTGTAGCCGCCATGCGGTGTGGCCACACGCTGACGATAGCGCTCCGCACCAGATTCATCGAGCGCCATTATTTCGATTTTGGTGCCGCCCAAATCGATGCCGAACCGGATCATGCCGTCGTCCCTGTTTGTGTCACAAATATGCGATTATGCAGCGAGACATTACCCAAAAGTCAGGACGCAACTCATGGCCAAGAAATCAGACGACATCAAGACGGTTCGCCCGATCATCGCGAACGGCAAAACCAGACTCGCCGACATCGACACGCGATCCACGTGCAGTTTCAGCGGCGATAAAGCGGCGACCGTCGCCATTCATGCCCAATTAAACGCGCAGCTCGTCGAATTGCAGCAACTGCTCTACGCCGAACACAAGCACAAAGTACTCGTGGTCTTTCAGGCGATGGATACCGGCGGCAAGGATGGCGTTATTCGCAAGGTGTTTTCCGGCATCAATCCGACAGGCATTCACGTTGCGAGCTTCAAAGCGCCGACATCGGTGGAGCTGGATCACGATTATTTGTGGCGCGTGCATCAGCGCGTCCCGGGCAAGGGCGAACTGGTGGTGTTTAACCGCAGCCACTACGAAGATGTGCTCATCACCCGTGTCGAGGGCTGGATTGATGACCGCACCGCCAAGCGGCGTTTTCGGCAGATCAACGATTTCGAGGCGATGCTGGTGGAAGAAGGAACGATCATCGTCAAGTTTTTCCTGCACATTTCCAAGGATGAGCAAAAAGAGCGGCTACAGGATCGGCTCGACGATTCGGCAAAGAACTGGAAATTCAACATGGGCGATTTAACTGCGCGCGAAAAATGGGACGATTATCAACGCGTCTATGAAGAGGCAATCAATGCCACATCGAGTCCGCATGCGCCTTGGTATATCGTGCCCGCCGACCGTAACTGGGTGCGCGATTTGTATGTTTGCTCGGTGCTGGTCAACGTACTGAGTAACCTGAAAATGCAGTACCCCGCTCCGCCGGCCGGCCTCGATAAAGTGGTGCTCAAATAGCTGCATTTGCGGCACTGCACAAGTGCGCTAACTCATTGTGTTAAAATAAAAAATTGGTCGTTAACGGTTTAAACGGGTTACTGCACAGATGCCTATCTACGCGTACAAATGTTCGTCCTGTGGACACACCAAGGATGCATTGCAAAAAATGAGCGACGCGCCGCTGACGGTGTGCCCCGCTTGCGGCCAAGCCACGTTTGCCAAACAGTTGACAGCACCACAATTTCAGTTAAAAGGCAGCGGCTGGTACGTGACCGATTTCCGCGATGGCAAAAAGCCCGGTGGTGACACAAAGCCAGACGCAGAAAAATCCGACGCCACAGCAACTGACAGCGCGGGCACGAAGCCAGACACGAAAAGCGATGCCAAGTCAGACACCAAGGTCGATGCCAAAGCTGCGCCGGCAGCGTCGCCAGCAACCACACCAACGCCAGCAGCCACCCCTGCCGCCGCCGCGCCCGCCGCTGCGACACCGGCCAAGTAAGCGCGAGCGAGTAAGCAAGTGCGCAAATATCTGATTGCAGGGTTATTGGTTTGGATACCGCTGGTGATTACCGGTTGGGTATTGAAGCTGCTCATCGATTTGATGGATCAGTCGTTGTTGCTATTGCCCGTCCGGTTCCAGACCGAGGCATGGCTCGGTTTTCACGTGCCCGGCATGGGCGTATTCTTGACGGTTGCGATCGTGTTAACCACAGGCGTGATTGCGGCGAATTTCTTCGGCAACAAACTGCTCAATTGGTGGCATTCCGTCCTGCAGCGCATTCCGATCGTGCGTTCAATCTACGGCGGCGTAAAACAAATTTCCGACACGCTGTTTTCGCCCGAGGGCAAAGCCTTCCGCAAAGCCGTGCTGGTGCGCTATCCGCAACACGACACCTGGACGGTCGCGCTACTCACGGGCGAGCCGCAGCATGAAGTCACCGATCATCTCGGCTTTGAGTATTACTCAGTGTTCGTTCCCACTACGCCCAACATCACGGCCGGATTTTTTCTGCTTGTGCAAAAATCTGAAGTGCGCCCGCTCAACATGAGCGTTGATGAAGCGCTGAAATACATTATTTCCATGGGTGTCGCCGAACCGCAGCGACCCAATCACCGCAACGGCGCCGAGATGAAAACATCCGGCACCGACCCCAATCCGAAGCCGTAGCTGGCGTTCCTGTTCGTATTCGTTTGTGCCCGCTGCGGCCTCGTAAAAAATAATTCATCCTGTTATTTCGGACCCGGTTTCATTGGGTAAGAAGTCCGCTTTTCATATAGCGACGGAACTGCAACCGCAGATTTCCCGCCTGAGTGCCGGCCCGACATGACAGCACTGACAACATCGTTAAAAATATTCGGGAACCACTGTGAGAACAAACTACTGCGGCTTTATCGACAAGCAATACCTTGGGCAACAAGTCACCCTATTCGGCTGGGCGCATCGGCGGCGCGACCACGGTGGCGTGATTTTTATCGATCTGCGTGACCGTGAAGGACTGGTGCAGGTCGTGATTGATCCAGACACACCGGACGCATTTCAAACGGCGGACAAGACACGCAGCGAATTTGTGCTGAAGGTTGTTGGCACTGTTCGGCCACGGCCCGAGGGCACGACCAACGCTAATCTGAAAAGCGGCGAAATCGAGGTGCTCGCTTCATCAGTGGAAGTGCTGAATACGGCGCTGACGCCGCCGTTCATGATTGATGATGAAAATGTGAACGAAGAAGTTCGACTTAAGTATCGCTACATCGATTTGCGTCGCGAGACCATGCAAAAAAATCTGCGCATGCGTTATCGCATTGCGATGGCGGTGCGCCAGTATCTGGATGCGCAGGGTTTTATCGATATCGAAACACCGGTGCTGTACAAATCCACGCCGGAGGGCGCACGCGAATTTTTGGTGCCTTCACGTATGCATGACGGCCAGTTCTATGCGCTTCCGCAAAGCCCGCAGTTATTCAAGCAACTGCTAATGGTGTCGGGCTTTGATCGTTATTACCAGATCGTCAAGTGTTTCCGCGATGAAGACCTCAGAGCTGATCGTCAGCCGGAATTCACGCAGATTGATATCGAGACCTCGTTCCTGAACGAACGCGAAATTCAGGACATTATGGAAGGCCTCGTGAAGGCGATGTGGAAAGCAGGCGTCGGTGTTGATCTTCCCGATTTTCCGCGCATCACGTACGCAGAAGCGATGTCGAAATACGGCTCCGACAAACCTGATCTTCGCGTGAAACTTGAGCTCACCGAACTCACCGACATCGTCAAGGATTCCGGTTTCAAAGTGTTCGTCGATGCGGCCAATGCAAAAAATGGCAAGGTTGC